>NZ_JASJWL010000037.1:0-42832 GCF_035019225.1 Pseudomonas sp. CCC4.1
GCGATGCAGGCACTGGGGTCTGTCAGGCAAACCGTGGCGATGCCATCGCGAGCAAGCCCGCTCCCACAATGTCACCGTAAATCCAGTGGGAGCTGGCTTGCCTGCGATGCAGATACTGGGGTCTGTCAGGCAAACCGTGGCGATGCCATCGCGAGCAAGTCCGCTCCCACAAGAGCTGAGCAGCTTGTCCGACTAGTACACATCCCGCCGATAACGCCCTTGCTCGATCAGCCTCTCTACCGCTTCTGCCCCCAGCATGTCGATCAGCGCTTGATCCACACCCGCCGCCATTCCCTGCAAACTGCCACAGATATAAATCGCCGCGCCTTGGTCCAGCCATTGGCGTACCTGCTCGGCAGACTCGCGCAAGCGGTCCTGCACATACACCTTCTGCGCTTGATCCCGTGAAAACGCCAGATCCAGCCGCGCCAGATCGCCACTGGCCAACCAGCCCTGCAGCTCATCGCGGCAATAGAAGTCGTGCTCGGCATTACGCTCGCCAAAGAACAGCCAGTTGCGCTGCTGGCTCTGGGCAATCCGAGCCTTGAGCAAGCTGCGCAGCCCTGCCAGGCCGGTACCATTGCCGAGGAGAATCATTGGCACCGGTTCGGCCGGCAAATGAAAACCGCTGTTGCGGCGCACGCGCAGGCTGATCGCCGAGCCGACTGCGGCATGTTCGGTAAGCCAGCCCGAACCGATGCCCAGGCTGCCATCAGCATGCCGCTCCTGACGTACGATCAACTCCAGCAGACCGTCCTGCGGGATCGAGGCAATGGAGTATTCGCGCATGTTCAACGGGATCAGTGCGTCCACCAGTGCCTGGGCGTGCATGCCCACAAGATGGCCGCGATTTTCCGGCAGTTGTCGGCCAGCCAGGGCCTGAGCCAAAGTTTCCTGCAGGCCATCGAGTTGCACCGGAGTGTCAGCCGACAGCCCCAGCCCCTCCAGGAAGTGCTCAACCGCCCAGCTCGATTGCCGCGGCATCACTTCCACCAGATCACCGGCCTGCCACAGGCTGTTGGTGTCAGGCGCGCTGAGCCCCAACAGGTACACCCCCGAGCCACTGCTGCCGGGGTTGAGCAGCTTGCGCTCAGTCAGGGGCCAGTTGTTGTAACCAGGCGCCTGCCAGTTGGCATTCGGCGTGCCTCCGGTCAGTTGGCTAAGCTGCTGTTGCCATTGATGCAGGGCCTCGGCATCGCCGCTGTCCACCTGCACCGGGCTGAACAACGCTTGGGCACCGCGCTCGCTCAGCCAGTGCTGGATCCGCGTGGCAAAACCGCAAAAGTGCGGGTACTGACGATCGCCCAGTGCCAGCACCGAGTACTTGAGGCGGTTCAGTCCCAGAGGCTGGCCGAGGATCTTGCGTTCAAAGCCCCGCGCGCTATCAGGCGCTTCGCCATCGCCAAAGGTGCTCACCACAAACAGCGCGTTGCTGGCCTGTTGTAAATCGTTTTCGCTCAGGGCGGCCAAGGGCTGCACCCGTACCGGCAATCCGGCGGCTTGCAATTGCCCGGCGGTCTGCCAGGCCAGTTGCTCGGCAAAGCCGCTCTGGCTGGCAAAACCGATCAGCCAGGACGGCGTATCGCTGCTCGTAGCGGCAAAACCCTGGCGTGCCTGCTTGATCTGACGCTTTTTACGTCGACGGTCCAGATACAGCAACCAGCCGGTAATAAAGAACAGCGGCATGGTCAGGCTGGCTACGGTCACCAGCACGCGCCCGGTAATGCCCCAGTAACTGCCTGTGTGCAGCGCGTAAATGCTGGTCAGCAATTGTGCCTTGTAGGACTTGTCGTCATAACGATCGACTTTTTTGACGGCACCGGTGGCCGGGTCGAGCACAATCTGGTTGAACGCGCGCTCATGGGGTGAGGTGTTCAACAGGTAGAACACCGTGGCAGTCTGGCCGGCCACTGGCGGCATACGCACGTTGTACATGCTCAGCTCAGGCCCGGCGGTTTTCTGGATGCTGGCCCAAATGGCATCGTAATCGGCGACCGGAGCTGGCCCGGCTGGCCCGCCCTGACCACGGGGGCCGCGACCGCCGCCCTGGCGCTGCTCGCCGCTCGGGGCATCGGACAGGAGTTTTTGCAGGCCCTGGTTGTACCACTCATAGGACCACGACAAGCCGGTCAGTGCGGCCAGCAGATAAAAGACCATGCACCAGGTGCCCGCCACGGCGTGCAGATCCCAGTTGAAGCTGCGACCTTTTTTCGCCCAGTCCAGGGTCAGCCAGGTGCGCCAGTTAAGCGCCTGGCGCGGCCAGCGCAGGTACAGGCCCGACAGGCAGAAGAACACCAGCATCAGGGTGCAGGCGCCGGTGATCTGGCGACCGCTCTGGCCCATGGCCAGGAAACGGTGCAATTGCAGCATCAGGTCGAAAAAGCCCTGGCCGTTGGCCTCGCCCTGATAGGTACCGGTATAGGGGTCAACATAACGCAACTGGCCACGACGCTCGCCCGGTGGCGGGGTGAAGAAGATGCGTGCAGCGGTGCCGCTGTCCACGCCCACCCAGAGCATGGCGACTTGCTTGCCCTCGGTGGCCTCGACCCTGCGCACCAGCTCGGCCGGTGGCAGCACGCCGCTGTCGAGTTTCTCGACCTTGAGCACTGAAGGGTTGAGCAAGTTCAGCAGCTCGTCCTGAAACGACACCGTGGCACCGGTTATCCCCATCAGGGCCAGAACCAGCCCGGCGGTTATGCCGAAAAACCAGTGCAGCTGAAACAGTGTTTTCTTAAACACAACGACCGCCTTGCTTGCTCAATTGAATTCATCACGGCGCAGTATGCCGTGTACGTCTTTTTACACACAAAAGCCCCGACCATTGAATGGACGGGGCCTGGTTCAGCTCAACTTCGAGTTAGAAGTGGAAGCTGGTGGTCAACAGGGCAGTACGGCCCGCTGCCTGGCTGGCGAAATGCGCAGCGTAGGCTTTGTCGTAGTAGGTCTTGTCGGTCAGGTTTTGTACGTTCAGTTGCAGGTCGATGTTTTTGGTCAGCTTGTAGCTGGCCATTGCGTCGTAGCGAGTGTAAGCCGGCACGTAAACGGTGTTGGCCGTGTCGCCGTAGACTTCGTCAACATAGAACGCGCCGCCGCCGATGGTCAGCTTTGGCATCACTTCATAGGTTGTCCACAGGCTGAAGCTGTTTTTCGGGGTGTTCGGCATTTCGTTGCCTTTGTCCGAAACCGCTGCGGTATTGATAGTGCCGTTACGGTTGGCTTTCTGGCCTGGATCAACCAGCTCGCTTTTCAGGTAGCTGTAGCCTGCAAACACTTGCCATTTGTCAGTGATTTTACCGCTGGCCGACAGTTCCAGACCGTCAACGCGGGATTCACCGGCGTTTTCGTAGGTGAACGAGTCAGTCAGGACGCGAGTGTTTTTCTTCTCGGTACGGAAGATGGCTGCTGTCAGCGACAGACGATCGTGGAACACGTCCCACTTGGTGCCCAGTTCGTAGTTGACGGTTTCTTCCGGCTTCAGGTCGCTGGTGATGGTGCTGCCTGGGGCAACCAGGCCGTTGCCTTCAACGCCTTCACCCACCACGCCGCCTGGCGGTGTAGCCGAGGTCGCGTAGGACAGGTAAACGCTGCCGTTATCCAGTGGCTTCCAGACCAGGCCGGTCTGCCAGTTGAAGAAATGGCTGTCGTTTGAGGCCTTGGTACGACCGCTCGCCGCATTGGTATTGGCGGTGGTGCTGAATGCGTCGTAACGCAGGCCGGCGTTCAACAGCCACTTCGGATCAAGCTCAATGGTGTCGAATACGTAGGCAGCTTTGGTCACACCCACGGTGTTGGTGCCGTAGTAGTTACGCGCTTCAGTACCGGTCCACACATCGTTCGGGTTCGGGTTGGACAGCGAGGTGCACTGGCCGCCGCTGTTACCGACTTTATCCGGTGTACAGTTGGGGTTGCTGTTCGGGGTCACGGTGTAACCGCTGGCCCGAGTCTCTTCACGAGTGAATTCAACACCTGTGGAGTAGTTGTTCTTGAAACCCATGACCTGGAAGTTGCCGAACAGATCGGTCTGGTTGGTAGTGGTTTCAGTGGTCGAAACCCGGGTGTTGGCGCGACGCCATACGGTACCGTACTGGTTGACGTTGTGCTGGCTGTCGTCCGGCTGGGTGAGAATGTAGTCCTGGCCGGTGTTGCCGTGACGGAAGGTGTTTTTCAGGGTCATCGCATCGTTGAAGTCATGCTCGAACGAGATGGTGCTGATGTCCACGCGGGTCTTGCGGAAGTCACGGTCTTTCAAGCCGTAGAAGTTTTTGCTGTCGCCGCCATCGTCCGGTTTGTCGTGGGCGTGAACAGCGGTCTTGGAGCTGTTGCTGTAGCCGTATGGAATGCCCGAGTCCGGCAGGTCGTTGCTTTCCAGGTGGTAATAGCTGACGTTCAGGCGGTTTTCAGTGCCCAGGCCGAAGGTCAGCGATGGCGCTACGCCCCAGCGGTCGTAGTTGACCGACTCACGGCCAGCGACATTCTGCTCGTGGCTCATCAGGTTCAGGCGGAACGCTGCGGTGTCCAGGAACTGGCGGTTTACATCCAGGGTGTAGCGGCGGGTCTGGTCGGAGCCATAGGTGAAGCCGCCGTTGAGGAAGTCACCCGCCTTGGCGGTCTTGCTCACCATGTTCAGGCTGCCGCCAGCCGAGCCACGACCACCAAAGGTGGAGTTCGGGCCTTTGCTGACTTCGATCGATTCGATGTCGAAGATTTCCCGGGTCTGGCCGCCAGCATCGCGCACGCCGTCCAGGTACATATCGGATTGTGCGTCAAAACCACGGATAAATGGACGGTCGCCCTGTGGGTTGCCGCCTTCGCCTGCGCCGAAGGTGATGCCCGGTACGGTGCGCAATGCATCCTGCAGCGAAGTGGCTGCGGTGTCCTGCAGCACTTGCTGTGGGATCACGGTGACAGAGCGCGGGGTATCTACCAGGGGCGCTGTGTATTTTTGGGAGCTGGCTTTTTCGGTTTGATAAGACTGCTCGGTCTGTTCACCGGTAACTGTGGTCGCGCCAAGGGAAATACTGCTGCCCTGTGCCTTGCTGTCAGTGCTCTCGGCAGCCTGAACCATATGGCCTGCCGAGGTCGCGGTAATCGCGACACCGATGGCCGAAGCCAGTAAACGCGGTGAGCTGACGGGTATTTTTATTTGTTGGCGCGACATTTGAAGATCCCTTCCCCCAGAATTTGAGCCGCGAAATATATGGCAAACAATTCTGACTATCAATTGAGAGGCATTACTATTTGCGCTGAATTTACATTCTTTACAAATTGCCTTTACGGTTTTTTCACACTCGTTCGTCTACAGGTCTCTTAACAAAGTTTTACATAGACAATAAGAATCAATACCATTGCCATCCCTTTGCTATCAGGTATTGCGTCATGTTGCTGCATATCCCCGGCTTGTTCTCCCGTGAAGAGGTGCAGCGCATCCGTGAGGCGCTGCAGCAGACGCAATGGGCTGACGGTAAAATCACCGCCGGCTTTCAATCGGCCAAGGCCAAGCACAATCTGCAACTGCCCGAAGACCATCCCCTCGCCAAGGAGATCGGCGCGGCGATGGTAGACAGGCTGTGGAAAAATCCGCTGTATATGTCGGCGGCCCTGCCACACAAGGTCTTCCCGCCGTTGGTGAACTGCTACACCGGGGGCGGCAGTTTCGACTTCCATATCGACAATGCCGTGCGCCAGCCCAAGGGCAGCCCTGAACGGGTGCGTACTGATCTGTCGGCGACCCTGTTTTTCAGTGACCCCGAGGAGTACGACGGCGGCGAACTGGTGATTCAGGACACCTACAGTGTGCAGCAGGTCAAACTGCCTGCTGGCGATATGGTCTTGTACCCCGGTACCAGTTTGCACAAGGTCAATGCCGTTACCCGTGGGGCACGTTTTGCGTCGTTCTTCTGGACTCAGAGCCTGGTACGCGAGGACAGTCAGCGCACGTTGCTGTTTGAAATGGACGGCGCGATCCAGCAACTGACCCGTGACGTTCCTGATCATCCTTCGCTGATCCAGCTCACCGGCACTTATCACAACCTGTTGCGTCGATGGGCCGAGGTGTAATTCATGAGCTTTCAATTACGCCGCGAAGAAGTACTCAATGGTGACCAGCTGAGCGCCATGTTGAGCGAGAACCCGGCCAAAGCGGCCCAGGCCATTTTGATGGCGGCCAAAGAGGGCATCGTCGATGGTCAGGCGTTGCTGGGGCAGATCCTGCTCGACGGCCAGGGCATCGAGCGCGACCCGGTGCTGGCCAAGCGCTGGTTTCAGATTGCGGCCAATGCCGGCCACTTGATGGCCCGCAACATGCTGGGTCGCTGCTGGGAGCATGGTTGGGGCGGGCCCGTCGACTGCACCCTGGCAAGCCTGGAATATCGACAAGCCGCTGAAGCTGGACTGGATTGGGCGCTCTACAACTACGCCAACTTGCTCGCTACCGGTCGCGGCGTAACCCAAGACCAGAACGCGGCGTACCAGCTGTACCGGGTGGCGGCACAGGCGGGCCATGCCAAGTCGATGAACCTGCTGGGGCGTTACCTCGAAGAAGGCGAGCATTGCCCGGCCGACAAAGCCGAGGCCTGTCTCTGGTACGAGCGCTCGGCACGCGGCGGTGATTTTCGTGGCCAGTTCAGCCATGCCTCGGTACTGGCCGAAGACGGCAATATTGATGACGCGTTGCGCTGGTTCGAGCGTGCCCTGAATGGCGGCAATCTGAACTTCTTGCGGGTGACCCTGGGCACCCTGCTAGAGGCTCGGGAACCCCGTATCCGGGCACTGAGCGCTGCCTGGCAAGTGCGTATCGATGCCTTGCAGGGCAACAACGGCTGACCGTGATTACACCGTCAAAGTTAATGCTCGTACGCAGCTTTCAAGCGTGTCCTAGCCAATAACTGTTTATTCGGGTAATTATTCATTTTTATTTTTGTCCCGGTCTTACAGGTACTCGGGTAGTTCGGTTATTGATGGATGCTCTTTGAGAAGTGATGCTGTTCGAACAGGATCATTTTTTAAAGGGAATTAATATGCAGGTTGATAATAAGGCGTTCAGCAACAGTGCTGAGGAGGCCAGATCGCTTGAGAAAATGAGCGCTCTGGAAGCGGCTATCTATTTACCATCGCATTATATTCAAATGCTGGCCGGTGAAAAAGATTCCGCTGTTTCAAAGGAAGAATTGGGTTTTATTATCCGGCGCAGTGATATTCACAGTGTTCGAGCCTATGTGAGTGAATCACGCAAGTTACCCGTGGATTACAACAAGATTGTGGCCTGGTTTGGTCTGGACACTACAAGTGTTCCGGGGCTAGAACCCGCCAGTATTCAGTCTTTTCATCAACGCGTCGTGCAGCATGCCGGCAGCTGGTCGGCGCTCGAGCGGGAAACAAAGGAACTTGCTCGCCAACTGAACCGGTTCTCGGACAGTTTCATCACCCATGCCAATGGCATCATTGAGTTAATAAACAGGCTGGATTCCGATCGGCTGTTCTCTGGTGGGCTGGACGATCTGACGACCGCGGAAACCGCGCAGTTGGCTGATGGGCTTAGCTCTACAGAGCTCAAGGCAGTCACCATCATGCGCGAACATGTAAAGTCGATCAAAAGCAGCGCCGAGTCCTATATAAAAAGAGCCTACGAAGTGGGGGCATTGGCGGCCGAGTTTGAGCGCGTCCTGTCCGATGAATTGACTCATGAAGTCAATGCCAAACTGGATGCCTATGCCAAAGCGGGCCTTTCCAGGGACCGTGAAACACTGACTGCGCGCATCAAAGAGCTGGACAGCGAAATCGAGCGATTGATAAGGGATTACAGGTCTCAGGTTTTGTACGGGCACTCAGGGATTTTTCTGGGGCCTATCGGCTTGGCTGTCACAGGCGGGATATTCGGGGTAAAGGCCGAAGCAATACGCACACGAAAAAACAAACTGATTGCCGAGCGTGACATTGCCAGGCAAGGCAGCCAGGAGCAAGAGCAACTCGCGATGGTGCTGGATGCCACCCAGCAGCGTTTTACCGACTTGCGCAGTCGCATGCTGGGAGCGGAAGAGGGCGCCAAGCGTCTGGCGCAAGTATGGAGCTATATCAGTAACTACCTGGATGAAGTTGATCATGAATTGGGGTACGTGGATTCTTTTGGTCGCTTATACAAACTTAAAGTTGATTTTGCACAGCTGCTGAATCCGTGGAAGCGTGTTAAGGATTACAGCGTGCAAATATCCAATGCATTTAATGAGATTATTGAAAAGCGTATTTGAAAAGGAAGTCACAATATGAATGCGGGCGTCGATGAAGTGGAGTATGAAAACCCTGATATGCCAGGTGTTTTCAGCGGGCTAAAAAAGTTTAATGCTGTGGCGGTCAGTCATGAATACGATTTTATTCCATCGTTGCAGGAGCGTTTAAGCCTGGCGGCCAGATGCTTGAGTCGTGGTGCGCGCAGTATTGTCGACAAGGTGCGTAGCCTTGAAGTAATGGTGGACAGTGCGGGTTTTGATGAACTGGCGGAACAATGGGCAGCCATTCACACTCATGGCCCATTAACGCCAGAGGCTCGCACCTCTGCAATCCATATTCTGAATGAAACCTTCACTCAGCGAAGCCGGCGCCTGGTGAGTGCTGTTGCGGCGGCCAAAGCGCAAATAGCATTGCGTACTGCCGAAGGCGAGGGACTGAATCTCGAACACTATTCCGATCCGCTGCTGGCGTATGACGTGGCCAGGCTGGATGAACTGGAGCAACAGGCGATTACGCTGCAACTGGAAGAAGATCAATTGCGTGCGGACAAACAGGTTGTCGTCGCGGCTCTGGAGATCCTTCAGTCCAGGACCTGGCTTGATCATGCAAGGGATTTGCTGCCTGGTATTGAACAAATTCAGGTACTTGTGACAACAGCTGCAGTGGGAAAGGTCGAGGCGGATGTGGTGACTGCCGCCATTGAGCGTATAACGCAGTACCTGGGTTTTATTGACAGTGGGTACAGGATGTTTTCGCTGATTGAAGCACGCAACAAAATCACCGACAAACTGGCTGATTTGAGCATGCGTAAATCCAGGGACAAGTCAGACAGGCGCGTGCTCAAGGAGCGCGCTGAAAAAATAAGGCGTCACGCAGAGCTGGTTGAAGCGCGGGCGTACTGGGTCGACAACATGAAGCGGATTGCCAACGGGTTGACCGTGTTTTCCACTCGGGTCAATGCAGCCATTGATGCAAATGAGCACTCGATGGTGCAAGCCTCGGCAGAGCTGGCGGGTTTTCTGCGTTTCTTACGGCACATCAGCCGATAGGGGCTGCCCCCCGCACGCTTGCGCGGGGGGCCAGTTGTTACAGGTAGAACGATTTCAGCGGCGGGAAGCCATTGAACTCAACGGCGCTGTAGCTGGTGGTATAGGCACCGGTCGACAACCAGTACAGGCGATCGCCGATGGCCAGGTTCAGGGGCAGGCCGTATTTGTAGTTTTCGTACATGATGTCGGCGCTGTCACAGGTTGGGCCGGCGATGACCACTTCTTCCATCTCGCCTTTCTTTTCAGTCCAGATCGGGAACTTGATGGCTTCGTCCATGGTTTCGATCAGACCAGAGAATTTGCCCACATCGGTATACACCCAACGCTCGACGGCGGTGCGCGATTTACGTGCGACCAAAACCACTTCACTGACCAGGATGCCTGCGTTGGCGATCAGCGAACGGCCCGGTTCCAGAATGATTTCTGGCAGGTCGTCACCGAAGTCTTCTTTCAGGAAACGAATGATTTCTTCGGCGTAGGTTTCCAGGCTGTTGGTACGGGTGATGTAGTTGGCCGGGAAGCCGCCGCCCATGTTGATCAGCTTGAGGACGATGCCGTCTTCTTCTTTCAGACGCTCGAAGATCACCTTGACCTTGGCGATGGCTGCGTCCCACACGCTAATGTCACGTTGCTGCGAACCTACGTGGAACGAAATGCCGTAAGGCACCAGGCCCAGGTCACGGGCCAGAATCAGCAGGTCCATGGCCATATCGGTCTGGCAGCCGAATTTTCGCGACAGAGGCCAGTCAGCGGTGGTCGAACCTTCGGTAAGGATGCGCACGTAAATCTTGGCGCCCGGCGCGGCCTTGGCAATGTTGCGCAAGTCGGCTTCGGAGTCGGTGGAAAACAGACGCACGCCTTTCTCGTAGAAATAACGAATGTCTTTGGATTTCTTGATGGTGTTGCCGTAGCTGATGCGGTCCGGGCTGACGCCGCGGTCCATGACTTTATCCAGCTCATAGATCGACGCGATATCGAAGCTCGAACCTTTGTCGCGCAGCAGATCAATGATTTCGACGGCCGGGTTGGCCTTCACCGCGTAATACACCTTGGCGAATTCGAAGCCTGCGCGCAGGTCATCGTAAGCCTTGCTGATCATGGCGGTATCGATCACCACGAACGGTGTTTCCTGGGTGTCAGCGAACGCCTTCATTTTGTTGAAGGTGTCGCGCGCGTAATAGTCTTCGACCTGGATCGACATGCTGGGGAACTCCTGTGGCAAACGTCATCAATAAATGGGTGCAGCTGAACATCCTCCGTATCCCCACTTTGGTTCGCCTACTTCCCAAGGCATGTCCGCCGAAAGCAAATAAGGTAAATGGACCTTGCTGTCTCGTCGTCAGTACTTGAGCCGGATGGATCGTTTCCAGCATGGATGTTCGGCGCGAACTTTAGGGCGTGACTGCGCTTAGATCAACAAAAAATGTCGCAATTTTATAAGCCTTCGTCGTGGGGCCAAAGTGAGCCATTTAAGTAACCGACCTTGATGACGGTGTGATGTTCCCCCGGTGGCTTTTTTGGCCGTTGCCAAACAGACGAAGCCCGCCATTTGGCGGGCTTCGGTAGTTGCATGTTGAAGCAAGGCTTACCTTGGGGGAAGGAACAGGCCAGGTCTCAAAATGCAGTACTCAGGGTTAACGACAGGCTGCGCGGATCACCGTATATGGCGCCAGCGTAGAAGCCGTAGCGGGTGTAGTAGGTTTTGTCGAAGAGGTTGTTGGCGTTCAGGGTAACGGCCGTATCTTCGGTGAGGTCGTATTTGGCCATTGCACTCCAGATGGCATAACCTGCCCAGGTCACATCGGTGGGGCCGCGGCTCACACCGTCTGTGGGAATGCCTGCCGGAGTAGAGGTGGCGCGAATGCTGGTTTGCGCGGTGACACCGGTACCCACGGTCAAGCGATCAAGAGCACCCGACAGGCGGTAGGTGGTCGAAGCCTTGAACAGGTGCGACGGGTCACTTTGGCCGTCGGCGTTAAGGCGACGAAAGTGCAGATAGGTGTAGCCACCGTAGACATTCCAGTTGGGCGTCAACGCGCCGGAGACTTCGAGGTCGATACCTTCTGTCTCTACGCCGGTGCCGGTCGTGTAGGCCTGGGCTCCGGTGGGCGTCAGGTTGGCGCCATCGGTCACTGCCTTGTTTTCCTGGCGGGTCAGGAAGTAGGCCGCTTGAGCATTGACCTGACCGTCAAACCATTCTCCTTTAATACCGGTTTCATAACTCTGGCCGCGAATCGGCTCGAGCTTGTTGCCGCTGGCGTTTTCTTCGCTTTGCGGGCTGAAGATATCGGTGTAGCTGGCGTACAGCGAGTAGGTGTCGTTGAGGTCATACACCGCCCCCAGGTAAGGCGTGACGATACCGTTTTGTTGCTGATTGCTGCGCACTCCGGCGGTCGACACCGTGGTGCTGCTGTAATCGCTGATGCGCGCGCCCAGGATCACCGACAACGGATCGGTAATGCTCAGGCGGGTGGCCGCATACATGCCTTGCAGGCGGGTGGTGGTTTTGCTGTGCAGGCCGGTTTTGTAAGCGTTGATCCGGTAGTCGCTATCGACCCCGTTGTGCCAGTCGGTAATCGGGAAACCGTTGTTTGCCCGGAACTGGCACCCCAGCGCGCTAGGGCTGGTGCGGTCATCGCTGACCATATTGCAACGATATTGAGGTGACCAGGCGACGGTGCGACTGTCGTTGTAGCCGAACATGGCCTGGTGGGTGCGTCCGAACAGGCTGAAAGGTCCGGTCACGTCGACTTGTGCCGATTGCTGGGTCGTGTCGGTGGAGCTGTGCAGGCCATTGAGAATGGCCCCGCTACCATCCTGGTTCCAGTAACCGCCGAATGCGCCGCCACCTTTGGAGTTGACCTTGGCCAGCCCGCGGTGATTCAACGCATCGGTGGTGCTTTGCGCCGCTTTGACGTTGAGCGTCCAGTCATTATCAAAGCGATGCTCCAGCGAGCCGAACGCTGTACGCGTGGTGTACTCGCCAAAACTCCAGCTGGGCACCACGTTGGTGCTGCGCGGCAAGCTTGTTTTACTGCCATCGCCGTACCAGATAGGGATGTTCGCACCCCAGCCGCCGCCCACGATCTTGTAGTACTCATATTGATAGCCGGCACCGAGGGTCGTGGCATCCGTCAGGTCAAACTCGACATTGGCCAGCGCGGCCCGCGAACGCTCGGACTGTTGATCGCGGAAAGAGTTGGCGTCCTCTTGCGTCATGACCAGGCGAGAGCGCAATCGGCCATCTTCAGACAAGGGCAGGTTCAGGTCAGCGCCCAGGCGTCGCTTGTCCCAACTGCCATAGGTGGCGTATGCACTGCCGCCGAACTCGTAGCCAGGGCGTTTGCGGATCAGGTTGACGGTGGCCGATGGGTCGCCGGTGCCACCCAGCAGGCCATTGGCACCGCGTACGATGTCGATACGCTCGTACATATCCATGTTCAGCGAGCTGCCTGCACCACTGAAGTCCGAGCCGCCCTGAAACTGCAGGCCGTCGGTTTTCCAGTTGGTAATCGGATAGCCGCGTGCGCGGTACTCGGTGCGTCCGCCCACTTCTGACTTGCTCATGGTGACGCCGGGTGCGCTGTCCAGCGCTTGCTCGATATTGGTGATCTGGCGGTCTGCCATTTGTTCCTGGGTGATGGTGGTGACCGATTGTGGCGTTTGGCGCGGGGTGAGTTTCATGCCCGTAGAACTGGTGGTGCTCTTGACGGTGTAACCCAGTTGGCCGGTGTTTTCATCGGCTGATGGCTGGGTACCTTCGACATTCAGGGGGTCCAGTTCAATCGTCCCCGCTATTGCCGGTTGGCTGGCCAAGCCGACCATGGCGCTGAGGCTGATAGCGGCCATGAGGGCGGCCTGGTTGCGGGGTGCATTTCGGCGAGCCGGGGTGGTTAGCATCAAAGGTCGTGCTGAGAGATCCGTCATCATGCCCTGCGTTGTCATTGGTAATACTTCGTATTTGCAGATAATGTTTGGTAGCATTTTAGGTATCACGCCGCCAGGCACTATTACGGATATGTGTGGGTATGTAATGGAATGTAATGAGCGCCACGTTTTACCCACGTCAAAACCTCCCGTGGCCGCCAAAACGCTGTTGGTGGTGGATGACGATGATGAAATTCGCGAGTTGTTATGTGATTACCTGAGTGAGAACGGCGACCATGTGCTGGCAGCAGCCGATGGCCTTGAGATGTGGGCGCAGTTGGAGCGCCAGGCTGTCGATCTGGTCGTGCTCGACGTCATGCTGCCGGGAGAGGACGGCCTGAGTCTGTGTCGCCAGCTTCAATCGCGCCCCGGCCTTAGCGTGATCATGCTTTCCGCCAAGGGATCAGCGCTGGATCGCATCATTGGCCTGGAGGTTGGCGCCGACGATTATTTGACCAAGCCTTTCGAGCCCCGTGAGCTGGTGGCCAGAATCAAGGCGGTGCTGCGCCGGCAAGCACGGGTCGAGCCCATCGCGGATCGCCCGGTCACGACCCACCGCGACTTCGTCGGCTATCGCCTCGATTATGTAAAGCGCCTGTTACACACCCCGGGTGGCCAGACCCTGACCTTGCCGCGCTCCGACTTCAGGGTGTTGCGTGATTTGCTCCAGGCCCGTGAACAAGTGTTGTCGCGTGATCAATTGACACTCAGTGCGATGGGACGAGAATACTCGCCCGACGACCGCTCGATCGACATGTGCATCAGCCGTCTGCGCCAGCATTTCAAGGAGGGGCACGTCCAGATACTGACCGTGCGTAATGAAGGTTACCTGCTAAGTGTCTACAGCCCTGAAGCGGCGGTTTAACCAGGTGCGCGATGCTCTGGTGCGGGGGGTGATGCGCCTGTGGCCCAAAACCCTGTTCGGCCAACTGACGCTGATTCTGGTCAGCGGCACGCTGGCTATTCAATTGTTGTCGAGCAGCATCTGGTTCGATGTGCGCTATGCGCAAGTCCTCGAAGCGCCTGTCCGGTTGATGGCCAGCCGAACGGCACAATTGATTAACCAAGACCGTTGCATTGCGGGGCAACCCCAGACAGCACCGGCCAATTACACGGCCAGGTGCCTGGCCACGAAACCCGATACTCAACCCGGCAATGATCGCGCGGCTCGACGCACGGCTTTGCTGTTGAAACAGGCACTGGCGTATGAGTTGGGTTACGCGCCAGCGATTGAGATGATAGAGGTCGACCTGACCGATGCATCCGGTCAGCCGCTGGTCTGGCGCAGCCTTTTTGGCCTGCAAACGGCCACCGCCCATGTGGATTTCGCCGTGCCCCTGGCCGATGGTCATTGGTTGAGCATCGAGGGGCACGAGTTGCAGGGCTGGAGCGGCGAGTCAGCATGGGCGTTAATTGCCGACTACATTCTGCGGGTCTATGTGGTGCGCATTATCGGCGTCATCGGGATGTGCTGGCTGGCTGTGCGACTGTGCCTGCGCCCTCTAAAACGGCTCAGTGACGCCGCCAATGCGTTGGGCGATAACCTTGATCAGACGCCGTTGGCGATTGAAGGGCCTCTGGAAGTCCGCCAGGCCGCCCAGATGTTTAACACCATGCAGAAACAGATTGTCGCGATGGTCAATGACCAGAGTTTTTTTCTGGCGGCAGTGTCCCACGATCTGCGAACGCCCTTGACCCGCATGCGTTTACGCATTGAGCGGTTGAGCGATCTCGATCAGCGTGAGCGCTTGAAGCAAAACATTTATCAAATGGACAAGATGATTACTCAGGTACTCGTCTATCTGCAGAGTGCCAACCAACACACATGCCAGTTTATTGATCTCGACAGCGTATTGCGCAACCTGTGTACCGAGTTGTCGACACCCGCCGAGCCATTGCCTGTCAGCGGCCGGGGCGGGATGCTCTACGCAAACGGCGTGTTGCTGCACCGTTGCTTGCAGAATTTGCTGGTGAACGCGCAGGCCTATGCCCGGGAAATAACGATTGAGGTCGAGCGCTCGTCAAGCGGTGTGACGTTGCGAGTCAATGATCGCGGGCCTGGTATAGCGCAATCTGTTCTGCATTCAGTCACCGATCCGTTCGTACGTGCGGATACCTCACGCAATGATCAATCTGGCGGTTTTGGACTGGGGCTTAGTATCGCCAGGCGTATTGCCGTCAGCCATAAGGGCAGCCTGGTGCTTGGCAATCGTGAAGGGGGAGGTTTGACCGCCTGTATTTTCTTGCCGCTCAGGGAGGGTGAGGGCGCAAGCGCTCAGGCAAAGGCTTGAGAGCAACTCAACACGTCGGAACTTCAAAAGCCTTGACCCGGGGGTAGAGAGATCTATTTGAGTCACCGACCTTGATGCCGAGCTGATGTACCACACTTCATGAATCGAGCCGCCACGGTTTGGCCCTTGTCGCCGAATCTGGGAGCTCTAGCATGGGCTGACCATTAGAAGGAGCAGCCTCATGTTCGCCGGTTTTAACACAGTACAGCGCCAGGTCAATGGCGTGCAGATTGCCTTCCGGGTCGGCGGTCACGGGCCGGGGTTGCTGTTGATTCACGGGCACCCGCAGACGCACGTGATCTGGCACAAGGTTGCCGGGCAATTGGCCGAGCACTTCACAGTGGTCGTGGCCGATTTGCGTGGCTACGGTGACAGTGAAAAGCCCGAAGCGGTAGCCGACCATAGCAACTACAGCAAGCGTGAAATGGCCCGTGACTCGCTGAGGCTGATGAGCAGCCTGGGTTTCGAGCAGTTTTCGGTACTGGCCCATGACCGTGGCGCGCGAGTTGCCCATCGTCTGGCGCTGGACCATCCGCAGGCGATTACCCGCCTGGTCATGCTCGACATTGCGCCGACGCTGGCTATGTACGCGCAAACCAATGAGGCCTTTGCCCGTGCTTACTGGCACTGGTTCTTCTTGATTCGCCCGGCGCCGTTGCCTGAACGCCTTATCGAGGCCGATCCTGAACAGTACCTGCTCAGCGTGATGGGCAGCCGCAGTGCGGGCTTGCAACCGTTTACGGCCCAAGCGCTGGCTGAATACGTGCGCTGCATCAAACTGCCGGGCGCGGCGCGGGGGATCTGCGAAGACTATCGTGCCAGCGCCGGGATTGACCTTGAGCATGACCGCGAGGACATTGCCGCGGGTCGGTATTTGAATATGCCCGTGTTGCTGTTGTGGGGCGCGGAGGGCACGGTGGGGCGTTGTTTCGACCCGCTTGGCGAATGGCAGAAAGTCGCGACCGATGTGCGTGGCCAGGCGTTGCCCTCCGGGCACTACATTGCCGAAGAAGTCCCTGAACTGCTGCTTGAACATGTGCTGCCTTTTCTGCGCTGAGCTATTCTGTACGCTCTTGCCGCCAAGCCGCTCATGACCATGCCGCCAATAAAATACAGTGCGCCGTTGCCTGAAGACCTGCGGGTCTTCCTCACGGTGGTGCGCAAAGGCGGCTTTGCCGCAGCGGCAGAAGAGCTGGGGTTGTCTCCAGCCTATGTCAGCAAACGTATTCAAATTCTCGAAACTACCCTGGGCAGTCGCTTGCTGCATCGCACCAGCCGCCGTATCGCGCTGACCGATGACGGCGAGCGGGTGCAGCGCTGGGCGGTACGGATTCTGGATGATGTTCAGCAGCTACAGGATGAGCTGTCCGAAGCGCATTCGGCCCCGCGTGGACGCTTGCACGTATGCAGTACTTTCGGTTTTGGCCGCAACCATGTGGCGCCTGCCATTTCCTTGCTGGCCGAGCAGTACCCCGAGCTGGAGATTCGCCTCGACGTGTTTGATCGAGTGGTGAATATCGTCCATGAAGGCTTCGATCTGGAGATTCATGTGGGCGATGACATTCCGGGCCAGCATATCGGGCGCCGGCTGGTGACCAACAATCGCGTGTTGTGCGCTTCCCCTGACTACCTCAAGCGCCGGGGTGTACCTCAACATCTGGAAGACCTGGGGCAGCACGATTGCCTGGTGCTTAAAGAGCGCGACAACGCGTTTGGCATCTGGCAACTGCAAGGCCCGGAAGGCGAAGCCAGCGTGCGCGTCAGCGGGCCGTTGTCGTCTAACAGTGGCGAGATAGTGTTGCAGTGGGCACTGGACGGGCGTGGCGTGTTGCTGCGCTCGATGTGGGATGTCAGGCCACTGCTGGAACAGGGCAGGTTGGTGCAGGTACTGCCTGATTACTGGCAAAGCGCTGACGTGTGGGCGGTGTACCCGACACGGCTGGCTAACTCGGGCAAGCTGCGGGTGTGTGTGGAGTTTTTGCAGACGCAATTGGGGCGCTTGTGACCTCTGCCGTGAGGGCGCTTTTCAGCTCAACCAAGGGTTGGCCTGCAAGTGCCGCTCTTGGAACTCGCGAATCTGCCGACTGCGTTGCAAGGTGCTGCCAATGGCATCCAGCCCCTGCAACAGCGCGGTTTTACGCAGGCCGTCGATCTGGAACTCAACCGTTGAACCATCGGCCAGACAAATGCTTTGGCTCGGCAGGTCAACGGCAATTTCAGCCATATCTGCGTGGCTGACAGTGTGCCCTAGCGCCTGCACCTGCGCCTCTTCCAGGGTAATCACCAACACCCCGTTACGCTGGCAGTTGTCATAAAAGATCCCGGCGAAGCTGCTGCCAATCAAGGCCCGGATACCGAGTTGCTTCAATCCCCAGACTGCATGTTCACGGCTGGAGCCACAGCCAAAATTCGGCCCGGTGACTAAAAAGCGTGCCTCTTGCCAGCCCGGCTGATTAAGGACGAACGCCGGGTTCGGCTCGCCCGAAGGCAGGAAACGCAGGTCAAAAAACAGACCGCGATCCAGTCCGTTGCGATCAATACCTTTAAGAAACTGCTTGGGCATGATCACATCGGTATCGATGTTGGCCGCGAGCATCGGTGCTGCCTTGCCGCTGACGGTGGTGAAAGGTTGCATGCTCAGACTCTCCCTGACAGTTGGCGAACGTCGACCAGATGGCCGGTAATGGCGGCGGCCGCGACCATCGCCGGGCTCATCAAATGGGTGCGTGCCCCGGCGCCCTGGCGGCCTTCGAAGTTGCGATTGGTACTGGAGGCGCAGCGGTCGCCGGGGGCGAGTACGTCATCATTCATGGCCAGGCACATGGAGCACCCGGACTGGCGCCACTCAAAACCGGCGTCGATAAAGATCGCGGCCAACCCTTCGGCCTCGGCCTGATCACGCACCTGAGTCGACCCCGGCACGATCATCGCCCGCACATGCGTGGCCACTTTCTGGCCGCGCACCACCTGTGCGGCGTCACGTAAATCTTCAATGCGGGCGTTGGTGCACGAACCGATAAAGGCATGGCTGATCACCACTTCATTGAGCGGCGTGCCAGCCTCCAGGCCCATGTAGTTCAAGGCCCGGCGCATGTCCTGACGCAAGATCAAGTCGCTGATCGCCTGCGGGTCCGGCACGCGGCTGCCAATGGCGGCGGCCTGATCGGGGCTGGTGCCCCACGTGACCATCGGTTGCAGGTCAGTGGCGTCCACTTGCACCTCTTGATCGAACTGCGCGTCGGGGTCGCTATAAAGCAGGCACCAATGCTCAACCGCTTGTTCCCACAACTCGCCTTGTGGGGCACGGGGTTTGTCTTTGAGGTAGGCGTACACCTTGTCATCGGGCGCCATAAAAGCACCGCGGGCACCGGCTTCCACGGCCATGTTGCAGATGGTCATGCGCGCTTCGACGCTCAATGCATCGATGGTCGAGCCGGTAAATTCAATGGCATAGCCGGTGGCGCCTGAAGCGCCGATTTTGGCGATCAGGGCCATGATCAGGTCTTTTGACGTCAGCCCCAGGCCCAGCGCGCCCTGGACGGTCACTCGCATGCTTTTCAGACGTTTGTAGACCAGTGTCTGAGTGGCCAGCAGGTGCTCGATTTCAGAGGTGCCGATACCAAAGCCGAAGGCACCCAGCGCGCCATAAGTCGTGGTGTGACTGTCGCCTGCGGCGATCATCATGCCGGGCAGGATGAAGCCTTGCTCGGGGGCGATAACGTGTTCGATCCCCTGGCGCTGGTCGAGCACATCGAACAGCTCGATGCCAAACTTTTCGCAGTTCTGTTGCAGATACGACACCTGCAAAGCGCCGCCTGCATCGGCCATGGCGGCCACGCGCACGGGGGCGGTCGGGTTCACATGGTCAACCACCGCCAGGGCGGTTTCCGGGCGCCACACTTCGCGCCCGGCTTCACGCAAACCACTGAAGGCTTGCGGGCTGGTGTATTCGTTAATGACCTGACGGTCTATGTATAGCAAGACGTGACCTTGATCATCGAGCGCGCACACGGTGTGCGCATCAATGTGCTTGTCGTAGAGGGTTTTGGCATGGGGCATGGTGATGGCTCGCAGCGGGAGGCGTGCGAACCATCATAAGGACGCGGGGAGCACCATCAATGGCGATGCAGTGATGGCTCAGAACATGATTCGTGTTGGATACAACAGGTTGTAGCCGCTGCCGCAGGCTGCGCAACCCAGCGCAGTCTGCGGCAACGGCTGCAGGGTCAAGCGGAAGCTATTTCAGCCGGTGAAACAATGCTGGTCTTGGCGCCACGCGAACGACCCGAGCTCAGGTACGCCGCAATCGATTCTTGCGTCACCTCACCCTGGAACACGCGTTCGGCGTCCATCACCGGCAACCACGATCGGTTGAACTCGTACATGCGCGACAGCAGGATGCGCAAATGTTCTTCCGACGCAGCGGTCGCGGTGAACTCCCGCAGGAACTGGCCACAGGTGCCTGTCTGGCGATGCAGGTCACGACGACGTACATACCCCAGTGCCTTGTTGTCGGCACAGGTGACCACCACATAGCGACGGTCCAGTTCGTCCATCAGCTCCAGGGCTTCGGCCACCGGGGTTTCCGGGCTCACCGATGGCGCGTTGTCCGCGGCATCTTCGGCCTTGACCAGCAGCAGGCGCTTGAGGGTGCTGTCCTGGCCGACAAAGTTGCTCACGAAGTCGTCCGCCGGGTGAGCGAGCAGGGTATCCGGGTGGTCCATTTGCAACAGTTTGCCGCCACGGAAGATGGCGATCTTGTCGCCCAGTTTGATCGCTTCGTCGATGTCGTGGCTGACCATGATTACGGTCTTGTTCAGCGCGCGCTGCATCTCGAAGAATTCGTTCTGGATCATCTCGCGGTTGATCGGGTCCACCGCACCAAACGGTTCATCCATCAGCAGCAGCGGCGCATCGGCCGCCAGGGCGCGAATCACGCCGATTCGTTGCTGCTGACCACCAGACAGTTCGCGCGGATAACGGTTGAGGTATTGCTTGGGCTCCAGCTTGATCATGCTCATCAGTTCGCGGGCACGGTCATGGCACTTTTGCTTGTCCCACCCCAGCAGGCGCGGAACGATGGTGATGTTCTCCTCGATGGTCATGTTGGGGAACAGGCCGATCTGCTGGATCACATAACCAATATTGCGACGCAGGGTTACCGGGTCGAGGTCAGTGGTGTCTTCGCCATTGATAAGGATCTTGCCCGACGTGGGCTTGATCAGACGGTTGATCATTTTCAGCGTGGTGCTTTTGCCGCAGCCCGAAGGCCCGAGGAATACGCAGATTTCGCCTTCATTGACGGTCAGGTTTACCGAGTCCACGGCCTTTACATCTTTGCCGTTGCTTTGGAATGTTTTGCTGAGGTTTTGAAGTTCGATCATTTGAGCAGTCCTTTTGGAGTCAGCGAGCGTTGCAGCCATTGCAGAAGCAGGTCGGCGATGATGGCCAGAACACTGACCAACACGGCGCCTACGATCAGCATCGACATGTCGCTACGGCTGATTGCAGCAAGAATAAGTACACCCAGACCACCGGCACCGATGGTGGCGGCAATGGTCATGACGCCGATGTTCATGACCACGGCGGTACGCACACCGGCCAGAATCACCGGCACGGCGATGGGCAGTTCAACCATGCGCAGGCGCTGGCTGAAGGTCATGCCGATACCGCGAGCGGCTTCGCGAATCCCCGGTTCCACGCCGGTGAGGGCCAGGAAGGTGTTACGCATGATCGGCAGCAGTGAGTACAAAAACACGGCGGTAATGGCCGGCATAGGGCCAAGGCCCTGGCCGAACTTCGAGTAGAACGGCAGCAGCAGGCCGAACAGGGCAATTGAAGGAATGGTCAGCAGCACCGTGGCGCTGGCTTGCAGCGGGCCGGCCAGCGACGGAAAGCGTGTCATCAGCACGCCCAGCGGCACGCCGATCAGGATTGCCAGAATCACGGCAATGCCGACCAGGGTGATGTGCTGCAAGGTCAGATGCAGAACAAGCGACCAGTCCATGTGGGAAAAGGCGTTTAAAAATTCCATGTCTTCTCCTCTTTTCAGTTCAGTGGATGCTGGCGCAGAAAGTCTGCGGCGACTTTGGACGGGCTTTCGTGGTTTACATCGACCCGGGCGTTGAGTTGACGCATGGTTTCATCGTCAAACAGATCGGCCAGTGGCTTGAGCAGCCCCGCAAGGTCGGGGTGCTGATCCAGGTAGGCCTGACGCACTACCGGCGCGGCGGTGTAGTCCGGGAAGTAGTGCTTGTCGTCTTCAAGCAATTTGAGATTGAAGGCGCTCAAGCGACCGTCCGTGGTGTAGACCAGTCCGGCAAACACCTGGCCGTTTTTCAGCGCGGTGTAGACCAGCCCGGCGTCCATCTGGCGGATATTGCGACGGGTCAGGTCCATGTCGTAGAGCTTGACCATACCCAGCAAGCCGTCGGAGCGGTTGGCGAACTCGGTGTCCAGGGCCACCAGCGCATTTTTGTTGTCCGGTTCGCGCATTGCCTTGTTCAGGTCGCTGATGCTGTTGATGCCCGGAAACGCTTCGGCCACCTTTTGTGGCAGTGCCAGCGCATAGGTGTTGCTGAACTTGGACGGATGCAGCCAGACCAGTCCTTGTTTAGCATCGACCTCTTTTACCCGGTCGTAGGATTGCTGGCTGTCGAGTTTGTCGGTGATGTGGTTGTAGGCCACCAGCGAAACGCCGGTGTATTCCCACACCATGTCCAGTTGCCCCGACTCCTGGGCCGAACGCGCCAGGCTGCTGCCCAGCCCGCCGGTGACCTGAGCGTTATAGCCCTTGCTGTTGAGGTATTGCGAAGTGATTTCCGCGAGCAGGGTTTGCTCGGTAAACACCCGCGCCCCAATGCGAATCAAGGGTTTTTCCGCAGCCTGGGCAATTCCTGCACACAGCAGGATGCAGCCTAGTAAAAAGCTAATTTTTTTCATGGTTATTCCTTTGCTCAGCCAGACCTTAAGCAGGTCGCAGACCGCGTTCCAACCACTGGCGGCTGATGAGTATCACCAGGCCGTCGAGCAGCAGTGCCAGCAGCGCAGTACAGGCGGCGCCGAGGATCAGTTGCGGCTGATTGTTGAGGGCAATGCCTGGAAAAATCAGGCTGCCCAGGCTGTTGGCGCCGATCAGGAACGCCAGCGGGGCGGTACCGACGTTGATCGCCAGTGCCACGCGCACACCGCCCATGATGATGGGCACGGCGTTGGGCAACTCGACCCGCCACAGCACCTGGCGCGGGGTCATGCCGATACCGACGGCGGCTTCCTTGAGCGAACCCTGGACGTTTTTCAAGCCTTCGTAGGTATTGCGCACAATGGGCAGCAACGAGGCGAGAAACAGGGCGAAGATGGCAGGGCCGCTACCGATGCCCAGGAAACCCAGGGCAATGGCCAGTACCGCCAGAGGAGGCACGGTGTTGCCGATGTTGAAGACTTGCATGAAGCGTTCCGCACGTCCGGCCATTGAAGGTCGGCTGAGGAAAATGCCGGCAGGTATCCCTACAAGGAGGGCGGCGAGCATTGAAGCGAGTACCAGGTACAGGTGGGCTTGCAGGTAGAACAACAAATCATCTTGATAGTGTTCGATAGTGCTGATGCCGATCCAGTGGACCAACAGGGCCAGAAGCGCGATAACGACCGCGCATCCTATAAGCCCTTTTCCATAGCGATTCGCCATAGACGGACTCCTTTTTTTTCAGTCGGCGAACACATCGTCGTGTGGCAAGGCCATTCCTGGCTGCCGGCAATATGTTCGCGAAGAGCAACAGGTGGTGGCGAAAATGCGCCCTCAACACCTGTCATTAGCGCAGCCTCGTCAGGCTAACTTGCTGATATTTCAGCCCCTGACGCTTTGTCGTATCAGGAGAGTGGACGCCTCCACTGTTTAAAAGGTTCACATTTTTTACGGCACATTGCCACCCTTGTCCGACGAGCCACGGTTCCAACGGTGGCTGTAGGCGCCTGATTTGAGCTATAATCCGCGCCCTTTTTTGAATCAATCGTCAGGCGATTTCCCATGACCAACCAGGCCGCCGAAGTCGCGAAACGCCGCACTTTCGCCATTATTTCCCACCCCGATGCGGGTAAGACCACCATCACCGAAAAGCTCTTGCTGATGGGTAAGGCGATTGCTGTCGCCGGTACGGTGAAATCGCGAAAGTCCGACCGCCATGCCACCTCCGACTGGATGGAAATGGAGAAACAACGGGGTATTTCGATTACCACGTCGGTCATGCAGTTCCCGTATCGCGACAACATGATCAACCTGCTCGACACCCCGGGCCACGAAGACTTCTCCGAAGACACCTACCGCACGCTGACCGCGGTCGACTCGGCGCTGATGGTCCTCGACGGCGGTAAGGGCGTTGAGCCACGTACCATCGCCCTGATGGACGTGTGTCGTCTGCGTGACACGCCAATCGTCAGCTTTATCAACAAACTCGACCGCGATATTCGCGACCCGATCGAGTTGCTGGACGAGATCGAAGCGGTCCTGAAAATCAAGGCGGCGCCGATCACCTGGCCGATCGGCTGCTACCGCGACTTCAAGGGTGTCTACCACCTGGCAGACGACTACATCATCGTCTACACCGCCGGTCATGGGCATGAGCGCACCGAAACCAAAATCATCGAAAAACTTGATTCCGATGAAGCCCGTGAGCACCTGGGCGACGAGTACGATCGTTTTGTTGATCAACTGGAACTGGTTCAGGGCGCTTGCCATGAATTCAACCAGCAGGAATTTCTCGACGGCCAGTTGACCCCGGTGTTCTTCGGTACCGCACTGGGCAACTTTGGTGTCGACCATGTGCTCGACGCGGTAGTGGACTGGGCGCCGAAGCCGCTGGCCCGTGTTGCCAACGAGCGTACCGTCGAGCCGGTTGAAGAGAAATTCACCGGTTTCGTGTTCAAGATCCAGGCGAACATGGACCCGAAACACCGCGACCGTATCGCCTTTATGCGCATTTGCTCGGGCAAATACGAAAAGGGCATGAAAATGCGCCATGTGCGCACCGGCAAAGATGTTCGTATCGGCGATGCGCTGACGTTCTTCTCCTCCGAGCGTGAACAGCTCGAAGAAGCTTTTGCAGGCGATATCATCGGTTTGCACAACCACGGCACCATCCAGATCGGTGACACCTTCACCGAAGGTGAGAGCCTGAGCTTCACCGGTATTCCGCACTTTGCCCCGGAACTGTTCCGTCGTGTACGCCTGCGTGACCCGCTCAAGTCCAAGCAATTGCGCCAGGGTTTGCAGCAACTGGCCGAAGAGGGCGCCACCCAGGTGTTCTTCCCGGAGCGCAGCAACGACATCATTCTGGGCGCCGTGGGTGTGCTGCAGTTCGACGTGGTCGCCAGCCGCTTGAAAGAAGAATACAAAGTGGAATGCTCCTACGAGCCGATCACCGTGTACTCGGCGCGCTGGATTGATTGCGACGATAAGAAGAAGCTTGAAGAGTTCAGCGTCAAGGCGGTGGAAAACCTGGCTGTGGACGGTGGTGGTCACCTGACCTACCTGGCCCCGACCCGCGTCAATCTGGCGTTGATGGAAGAGCGCTGGCCGGATGTGAAATTCCGCGCTACCCGTGAGCATCACTAAACACTTCGGTGTCTGGTTGAAATAAAGCGAAGCCCTTGGGCTTCGCTTTTTTTTGCCCGCGAACTTTATAGTCGCTGCCGAAGGCTGCGATCGCGCCCGAAGCAATTTACGACTGCTACGCAGCCGGACGCAGCCTCGCGCTGCTCGTCAACGGCTACAAGGGAGCGTATGGCCCACCACACAGTATCGACAAACGCGGCTGTGTTACTCCGAATGGGTATATCCCAGCCTGTGAGTTTCTGGAAAAGCTGAGAGGGGCGGACTAGGTTTAAAGGGTGCTTTTCTCATAACAGGATGGAAATCGCGATGAAGCTTTTTCAACGCATTGTGCTGTTGCTCAAGGTGCTGGTGCTGCTGACGGTGAGTGCCTCGGCGGCTTGGGCGAGCAACCCGCTGAGCAGCACGGGGGCCGGGTTTTCAGTAACAGGCGTGCCGGGGCCGACACTTCATGCCATCTACAAGTCGGATTCCGAACCTGGGGACCAGGGGCAGGGCGGCAGTTCGGGGGATGATGACCAGACCGATGGTGATGGCGGCAGTGACGGTGGGGATAACGGCGATGAGGGCGATGAAGGCGATAGCCAGACGTAATGCATTACCCCTATGTGTAGCCGCTGCCGAAGGCTGCGTTCGATTGCGAAGCAATCGTAAAACCTGAGCTTGCGGTATGTCTGTTACTCCGCGGGCCTCGATTTTACGACGGCTGCGCCGCCGAACGCAGCCTTCGTTCCTCGGCAGCTGCTACGGGTCGTGTTTAGCTCTGCAAAAACTGCTCCGCGTGATGGCAGGCAACCTGGCGGTTGTCGAGCAGGCGCAGTACAGGTTCGTCTGTGCTGCACAACTCGGTCGCATACGGGCAGCGCTTGTGAAAGGCGCAACCTGATGGCGGGTTCAGCGGGTTGGGCAGCTCGCCGACGATCTTGATTTTTGGCTTGAGCGGATCGGGGTGGATCGTCGGCGTGGCCGACAGCAGCGCCTGGGTGTAGGGGTGCAACGGCCGGGTGTAGATCTCTTCCTTGGGGCCCATCTCTACCGGGCGACCGAGGTACATCACCAGTACCGTGTCGGCCACATGTCGCACCACCGCCAGGTTGTGGGAAATGAACACGTAGGCAGTGTTGAACTCCTGCTGCAAATCCATAAACAGGTTAAGCACCTGCGCCTGGATCGACACGTCCAGCGCCGAGGTTGGTTCGTCCGCCACCAGCACCTTGGGTTGCAACATCATGGCCCGAGCCAGGGCGATACGCTGGCGCTGGCCCCCCGAGAACATATGCGGGTAGCGCTGGTAATGCTCGGGGCGCAAGCCGACCTGTTTCATCATGGCCTGGACTTTTTCGCGGCGCTCGCTGGCGCTCAGGCTGGTGTTGATGAGCAGTGGCTCGGCCAGTTGATCGCCGATTTTCTGCCGCGGGTTGAGCGAGGCGTAGGGGCTCTGGAACACCATCTGCACGTCTTTGCGCAGTTGTTTGCGCTCGGCCTTGTTGGCCCCTGCAACTTCTTGCCCGGCAATTTTCAGCGAGCCCGAGGAGGGCTCTTCAATCAAGGTCAACGCGCGGGCCAGGGTGGATTTTCCGCAACCGGACTCTCCCACCACGGCAAGGGTTTTACCGGCTTCCAGTTCAAATGACACGCCGTTGAGTGCGCGCACCAGCGCATGGCCTTTGAACATGCCACGGGATACTTCGTAGTGACGGGTTAGGTCGCGGGCGGTAAGAACAACAGTCATTACGCCACCTCCTGATTCAAGGGGAAGAAGCAGCGCACCTGGCTGTGAGCCTGTTGCTCCAGCGC
Organism: Pseudomonas sp. CCC4.1; assembly: GCF_035019225.1. Taxonomy (NCBI): domain Bacteria; kingdom Pseudomonadati; phylum Pseudomonadota; class Gammaproteobacteria; order Pseudomonadales; family Pseudomonadaceae; genus Pseudomonas; species Pseudomonas sp. CCC4.1. The sequence continues at coordinate 26,892 of NZ_JASJWL010000037.1, forward strand.
AGGACGTTGTTGACGGCATTGCTCTTGTACATACGGGCAGCGCGGTGACAGCAGGCAGCCTTTGGGTCGGTCATAGCGACCGGGCACGATGCCGGGCAAGGTCGACAGACGGGCAGCGCCCATGCTGTGTTCCGGGATCGCAGCCAGCAGCGCCTCGCTGTACGGGTGCGCGGGCACATCAAACAGCCCCGGCACGTTGCCGACTTCCACGGCCTGGCCGGCGTACATCACGCATACCCGCTGGGCGGTTTCGGCGACTACGGCGAGGTCGTGGGTAATCAGCACCAGGCCCATGTTCTGTTCGCGTTGCAGGCTCAGCAGCAGGTCCATGATCTGCGCCTGGATGGTTACGTCCAGGGCAGTGGTAGGTTCGTCGGCGATCAGCAGTTTGGGTTCACCGGCAATCGCCATGGCAATCGCCACGCGCTGGCTCATGCCGCCTGACAGTTGGTGCGGGTAGGCGTCCATGCGGCTGGCAGCCCCCGGGATTTCAACTTTTTCCAGCAGCTCGATGGCCCGTTTGCGCGCCGCCTTGGCGGACATTTTCAGGTGCAGGCGCAGCACTTCCTCGATCTGGAAACCCACGGTGTAGCTGGGGTTCAGTGCGGTCATGGGGTCCTGGAAGACCATCGCCATGTCCTTGCCGACGATCTGGCGGCGCTGACGCGCGCTGAGGGTCAGCATGTTCTTGCCGTCGAAGGTCAGCGCGTCGGCGCTGACGATACCGGGGTGCTCGATCAGGCCCATCAGCGCCATCATGGTCACGGACTTGCCCGACCCCGACTCACCGACAATTGCCAGTACTTCGCCTTTATCCACAGACAGGCTCAGGCCGTCTACCACCGGCACGGCCGTAGCGTCGCCAAAACGGACATTGAGATTCTTGATTTCTAACAGTGACATGGGAATCTCCTCAGGCGGCGTTCTTGAGTTTCGGGTCCAGCGCATCGCGCAGGCCGTCGCCCATCAGGTTGATTGCCAGCACGCTGAGCAAAATGGTCAAGCCAGGCAGGCTGACGACCCACCACGCGCGTTCGATATAGTCGCGGGCCGAAGCCAGCATGGTGCCCCACTCAGGGGTTGGCGGTTGTACGCCGAGGCCAAGAAAGCCCAGTGCTGCGGCGTCGAGGATCGCCGAGGAGAAACTCAGGGTGGCCTGCACGATCAGCGGCGCCATGCAGTTGGGCAGCACAGTGATAAACATCAGGCGCGGCAGACTGGCACCGGCCAGGCGGGCAGCGGTCACATAGTCGCGGTTCAGCTCGCCCATCACGGCGGCACGGGTCAGACGCACGTACGATGGCAACGACACCACGGCAATGGCGATCACGGTGTTGATCAGGCCAGGGCCGAGGATGGCGACAATCGCCACGGCCAGCAGCAAGGAAGGCAGGGCCAGCATGATGTCCATCAACCGCATGATGCCCGGGCCGAGAAGGCGCGGAAAAAAGCCGGCAAACAGGCCCAGGATCACGCCCGGAATCAGCGAGATGACCACAGACGACAAACCGATCAACAGCGACAGCCGTGAACCTTCGATCAGGCGTGACAGCAGGTCGCGACCCAGTTCATCGGTGCCCAGCAGAAATTGCCAGTTGCCGCCTTCCAGCCAGACCGGCGGGGTCAGCAGAAAGTCGCGGTATTGCTCACTCGGGCTATGGGGGGCGACCCACGGGGCGAAGATCGCGCAGAACACGATGATGGTCATGAAAATCAGACCCGCCACAGCGCCCTTGTTCCGGGAGAAGGCATGCCAGAATTCTTTGTACGGTGATGGATAAAGCAGGCTTTGATCCACTTCGGTCGTGCTTGGGGAGGTGCTCATGGTCAGGATCTCAGCGCTGGTGACGGATGCGTGGGTTGGCAAAGCCGTAGAGGATGTCGACTACGAAGTTGACCAGAATCACCAGGCAGGCGATTAGCAGGATGCCGTTTTGCACCACGGGATAGTCCCGGGCGCCAATGGCTTCGATCAGCCATTTACCGATACCGGGCCACGAAAAAATGGTTTCGGTCAGGACTGCACCGGCCAGCAGGGTGCCCACTTGCAGGCCGACCACGGTCAGTACCGGGATCAGGGCGTTGCGCAGGCCGTGCACGAACACCACGCGGGCGGGTGACAGGCCTTTGGCGCGGGCGGTACGGATGTAGTCTTCGCGCAGCACTTCAAGCATGGATGAGCGGGTCATCCGCGCGATCACGGCCAGCGGAATGGTACCCAGCACAATGGCCGGCAGAATCAGGTGGTGCAACGCGTCCCAGAAGGCTTCGGGCTCGTCGCTGAGCAGGGTGTCGATAAGCATGAAGCCGGTTTTGGGCTCTATGTCGTAGAGCAGGTCGATACGCCCGGACACCGGGGTCCAGCCCAGGCCCACGGAGAAGAACATGATCAGGATCAGGCCCCACCAGAAGATCGGCATCGAATACCCCGCCAGGGAGATACCCATCACGCCGTGGTCAAACAATGAGCCGCGTTTGAGTGCCGCGATCACTCCCGCCAGTAGCCCGAGGATGCCGGCGAACAACAGGGCGGCGCTGGCCAGTTCCAGCGTGGCGGGGAACAGTGCGGAAAATTCGCTCCACACGCTTTCACGGGTGCGCAATGACTCGCCCAGATCGCCATGTGCCAGTTTGCTGACGTAGTCGATGTACTGCTCGTGCAGCGGCTTGTTCAGACCCAGGCGCTCCATGGCCTGGGCGTGCATTTCAGGGTCTACCCGGCGCTCACCCATCATGACTTCGACCGGGTCACCCGGGATCATGCGAATCAGGGCAAAGGTGAGCAAGGTGATGCCGAAGAACGTGGGGATCAACAACCCCACTCGGCGGGCAATAAAACTAAACATCGTGTGGTGTTCCTTATCAGCCGGTCAGGCAGGTCCGCCGGGGTTGAGGTAAACCCTGGCGGGTTTTTATTGTTCTACTTCACCTGGGTTGTGGCGAAGTTGTTGTTGGTCAGGGGGCTAAGGGTATAGCCCTCGACGTTTTTGCGCATCGCCGTGAACAGCATAGGATGGGTTACGTTGATCCAGGGTTGGTCCTGATTAAAAATCATCTGTGCCTGTTGATAGAACTCGGCCCGTTGCGAGGGTTCAGTGATACCACGGGCTTTGGTGATCAGGCTTTCGAAGTCCTTGTTGCACCAGCGGGCGTAGTTCTCGCCGTTTTTGGCCGCCTCGCAGCTAAGCAGCGGGGTCAGGAAGTTATCCGGGTCGCCGTTATCGCCGCCCCAACCGGTCGACACCAGATCATGTTCGCCATTTTTGGCGCGTTTGAGCATTTCGCCCCATTCCATGACCCGGATATCCAGCTTGAGGCCGATTTGTGCCAGGTCGGACTGCAGCAACTGCGCACCCAGCATCGGGTTGGGGTTGGTCGGGCCGCCGCCGTTGCGGGTGAAGAGGGTCAGTACCGTGCCTTCAGGTACCCCGGCTTCCTTGAGCAAGGCCCGGGCCTTGTCCAGGTCGCGGGGCGGCCTCTGGATGCTGGTGTTGTAGCCCAGCATGGTCGGCGGGTAAGGGTTGACGGCCAGCAGTGCGTTGCCTTCGCCGTGGACGGAGTTCAGATAGGTCTGCTTGTCGAAGGCCATGTCGATGGCTTTGCGTACGCGCACATCGCTCAGGTACTTGTGACTGGTATTCATGGCGATATAGCTGGTCATCAGGGCGGCCAGCTCATCGACCTTGAGGTTGGGGTCCTTGCGGATGTTCTTGACCTCATCAGGCTTGGGGTACAGCGCGATCTGGCATTCGTTGGCCTTGAGCTTTTGCAGGCGCACGTTGCTGTCGGTGGCGATGGCGAAGATCAGCGCATCACTGGGCGGTTTGCCACGGAAGTAGTCCGGGTTGGCCTTGAAGCGTACCTGGGCATCCTTGTTGTAGCGCACGAAGATAAACGGGCCGGTGCCGATCGGCTTGGTATTGAGGTCGGCGGTTTTGCCGGACTTGAGCAACTGGTCGGCGTATTCGGCGGAGTAGATGGAGTTGAACGGCATGGCCACGTCGCGCAGAAACGGCGCTTCAGGGTGGTTGAGAGTGATTTTTACCGTCAGGTCGTCAACTTTCTCGACGCTCTTGAGCAGGTCCTTGAAACCCATGCTTTCAAAGTAGGGGTAACCGACCAGCGACAGTTTGTGCCACGGGTGATTCGGGTCCAGCTGGCGCTGAAAACTCCAGACCACGTCATCGGCGTTCAGGGTTCGGGTCGGTTTGAAATAATCAGTGGTGTGAAACTTTACGTCGGGACGCAGGTGAAATGTGTATTCAAGCCCGTCCGGGCTGATGTCCCAGCGCTCGGCCAGGGCGGGCTCCACATCCGTGGTGCCGGGGGCAAAGTCGACCAGGCGGTTGAGTATGGTCTCGGCCGAAGCATCGGCAGTCACGGCGGTGGTGAACTGAACGATGTCGAACCCTTCAGGGCTGGCTTCAGTGCAGACCACCAGGGTTTTCGCGCTGACACTCACAGTGGTGCAGAGCAGTGCCGCGGCCAGGGCAGTGCGTAGTGGGAATCTTTTCATTGCAACCCTCTCCAGAGTCGGGTGAGCCAGCGTAACGGCTGCGGCTGATTCGTCGAATCAGCCGCAGCCTTCGGGTTTGAGCAGTTTTTTACAGAATGTTGAACGGAATGGTGGTCACCAGGCGGAATTCGTTGATGTTGCCGTCAGACTGGTTTTTGCTGGCGCGGTGCGTGGTGTACGTCGCGCGAATCGCGGTGGCTTTCAGCGGGCCACTTTGGATTGCATAGGACGTGCCAACGCTGTACTCGTAATGGGTTTCGCCGTCCATGTTCTTCACGTCGTAGGCGGTGCCGGTGTACTTGGTGCCGTCGATATCCCAGCCGCGGGCGTGGTAGGCGTTGAACTTGAGGCCCGGAATGCCGTACTGGGCCATGTTGATGCTGTAGGCCAGTTGCAGGGATTTCTCGTTCGGGCCGTTGAAGTCCGAGAGCAGGGAGTTGGCCAGGTAAATACCGTTGGTTTCGTGCAGATAGTCGAAGTATTCGTCGCCGACGATCTGCTGGAACGACAGGCTCAGGGTGTGGGCCTGGTGGGTCAGGGCGAAGGCCAGGCTGTAGGCGTCGTTGTTGATGTTGCCCAGGGCCTTGCTGCCGGTATCCAGGGTCTTGTAGTAGTTGAAGTTGGTATTCAGGCCCAGGGTGGCGTTGTCGCCCATGTCGTGTACGGCGCCGAAGTAGTACTGGTTCCAGAAGTCTTCAACGTGGGTTGCGTACAGCGTGGTCTTCAGGCTCTTGAACGGCTGGTAGTTGAGGCCGGCGACGCTGGCGCGATCGGTTTCAACCCCGGTTGCGCCGTATTCGCTGCGGAACTTGCTCAGGCTCGACTCGGTACGCGGGGACACGCGGTCAAAGGAGCCGGCATCGAACGACAGGTTGTTGAACTCTTCACTGTGCAGGCCCACCCCTTGAAAGCTGGAAGGCAGTGCGCGGTTACCGATCACGTCGATGGTCGGGCTGCTGAAGTTCTGTCGGCCCACGGTCAGCGTGGTGTTGGAAATGCGGGCGCTGAGGTTGGCCAGGCCCAGTTTGCTCCACTGGCCGACGGCGTCGCCGTCGCTGTGGGTCAGGGTGCGGTTGTTTGGCCCGGCGATGTCCTTGGCGTCGCGATCCAGGGCAATGGCGTTGTAAGCCGCGACCTGGGTGCTGAAGCCTACGGTGCCTTCAGTGAAGCCCGACTTGTAGTCGAGGATGGTGCCCTGTACCCAGTTGATCCGGCGCGGGGTGGATTCACGGGTGCCGTGGTTGTTGTAGCTGAAACGGTCATCGCGACGTTTGAGCTCGTTGGCGTACCAGTTGCGGGTAGTGCCGCTTAGGGTCTGGTCTTCGACAAAGCCCTTGGTCTCGCTTTGAGCGCTGCTGGCTTTGAGTTCGGTCGGCATGAATTCATCGGCATTGGCCATCGCAGTGATGCTGCTGATGGACAAGGCCAATAACGCGCGGCTGGTGAGTTTCATGGTTGAGGCTCCTCTTTGGTTTCTTCTTTTTATGGCCGGTCTTTTTTTGTGATGACTCGGCTGTTGTGAAACGATTTAAAGCATTGCAAACGTTTGCCTGGTGCAGATTTGGCGAAGTTTTAGCGGGCCATGGGTTAAGTGACCTGCTGAAAGAGCGGTGTTGTTTGTGATCTCTGTTGTGGGAGCGAGCCTGCTCGCGAAGGTCGTTGGCGATACCGCGCTGCTCTTGAGGACTTCGCGAGCAGGCTCGCTCCCACAGTGGCACTGCTCTATAGGAGTACTCAGTCTTTGAGGCTGACACCTGAGAAGGCGTTACGGCCAAAGGGGCTGACCGTGAATCCTTCGACTTTGGCGCTCAGCGGCTGGTTGACCGTGGAGTGCGCAATGGGGGTGATCGGCACCTGTTGCTTGAGCAACTGCTGGGCCTGTTTATAGAGCACTGTGCGCTGATCGCGATCGGTCACGACCTTGGCATTCTTGACCAGGGTGTCGTACTCCTTGTTGCACCACATGGAGTAGTTGTTGCCACCGATTGCGTCGCAGCTGTAGAGGGTGCCGAGCCAGTTGTCCGGGTCACCGTTGTCGCCGGTCCAGCCGATCAGGCTGATGTCGTGTTCGCCATTTTTGGTGCGTTTGATGTACTCGCCCCATTCATAGCTGACGATCTTGACCTTGAGGCCGATTTTGGCCCAGTCCGACTGCAGCATTTCGGCCATCAGCTTGGCGTTCGGGTTGTAGGGGCGCTGTACGGGCATGGCCCACAGGGTTATTTCGGTGCCGTCCTTGACCCCAGCGGCTTTGAGCAGCTCTTTGGCTTTTTCCGGGTTGTAGGGGGCGTCGGTAATGGTTTCGTCGTAGGACCATTGCGTTGGCGGCATGGCGTTGACGGCTTTTTGGCCTGCGCCCTGATACACCGCCTTGAGGATCTCGTCCTTGTTGACCGCCATGTCCAGGGCCTGGCGCACCTGCAACTGGTCGAACGGTTTGTGCTGCACGTTGTAGGCTATGTAACCGAGGTTGAAGCCGGGCTTTTCAATCACCTGCAGCTTCGGATCGGCCTTGAGGCCGGCAACGTCGGCCGGGCGCGGGTTGAGCGAGACCTGGCATTCGTTTTTACGCAGCTTTTGCATGCGCGCCGAGGCATCGACGCTGATCGAGAAAATCAGGTTGTCGAGCTTGACCTGGCTGGGGGCCCAATAGTCCTTGTTGGCGGCGTAGCGGATGTTCGAGTCTTTCTGATAACGCTGGAACACATACGGGCCGGTGCCGACAGGCTTCTGGTTGATATCGCTGGGCTTGCCGCTCTTGAGCAACTGGTCGGCGTATTCGGCCGACAGGATGGCGGCAAAGCTCATGGCCAGGTTTTGAATAAAAGCGGCGTCTACCGAGTTGAGTTTCATGACCACGGTCATGGGACCAGTTTTTTCGACGCTGGCGATGTTCTTGTCCAGGCTCATGCCGTTGAAGTACGGGAACTCGGTGGGGTAGGCCTTGCGGAAGGGATGGTCCGGGTTGAGCATACGGTTGAACGTAAAGAGCACGTCATCGGCATCGAAGTTGCGGGTCGGGGTGAACCATTTTGTGGTGTGGAACTTGACCCCGTCACGCAGGTGGAACGTCCACGTCAGGCCGTCTTCGGAAACATCCCAGCTCGTTGCCAGGGCCGGAACGGCTGCGGTGCCACCTTTTTCAAACTCAGCGAGGCGGTTGTAAATGGGCTCGGCCGCGTCGTTGTCGGTGGCGGTGGTGTACTGCGCGGTGTCAAAACCGGCCGGGCTGCCTTCGGAACAAAACACCAGGCTGTTGGCTGCGTTTGCGAGTGGGCTGCCGGCAAGTACGCCGGCGCCGATCAATACTGATAAAACCAGAGGGTTGCGCATGGCGTTCCCTATCCTTTTTTTATTTTTGAGTCCTGAGCGCGCCTTGATCGAAGGCGTACGGTTCAGGGCGTCGATGCCATCAACTACTGCGCCTCACCCGCTGCAATAGACTGCCCTTGGCCGAAGTTAAGCAGCCGGCGCTCAGCAGTAAATACATGGGATCTGACAATCTTGTAGGAATCGTCTTGGCTTCCTATAGCCTCTGATGTAGTCAGATATGGCTTTAGGCTGTAGGTGATTTCCACCGTCCTGGTAGATAAGTGAATGCAGCCTTGTAGCCGCATTCACCGGTCCTTGTTATTTGCCGACGCTGACCCCGTAGAAGGAGTTCAGGCCAAACGGGCTGATCTTGAAATCTTCTACGTTTTTGCGCATCGGTTGATACACCGTCGAGTGTGCGATAGGTGTCATCGGAATCTGGCTTTTGAGTCGTTGCTGCGCCTGTTGGTACAGTTTTGTGCGCTCTGCAATATCAGTGGTGGCCTTGGCGGCTTTGACCAGTTTGTCGAACTCCGGGTCGCACCATTTGGAGAAGTTGTTGCCTTCCAGCGAGTCGCAGCCAAACAGGGTGCCGAGCCAGTTGTCCGGGTCACCGTTGTCGCCGCTCCAGCCAATCAGCATCGCGCCGTTCTCGCCGCCTTTGGAGCGCTTGATGTACTCGCCCCATTCGTAGCTGGTGATCTTGGCCTTGATGCCGATCTTGCTCCAGTCCGACTGGAGCATTTCAGCCATCAGCTTGGCATTGGGGTTATACGGGCGTTGCACCGGCATGGCCCACAGTACGATCTCGGTGCCTTCCTTGACGCCTGCTTCCTTGAGCAGTTGTTTGGCTTTTTCCGGATCGAAAGGTGCGTCCTTGATGCTGGTGTCATAGGACCATTGGGTCGGTGGCATGGCACCCACCGCCAGTTGGCCTGCACCCTGGTACACCGAGTCGATGATCTGCTGTTTGTTCACCGACATGTCCAGGGCCTGGCGGACCTTGAGCTGGGACATCGGGTTTGGCTCGTTGCTGCCCTTGATCTTGTCCATCACGTTGTAGGCGATGTAACCGAGGTTGAAGCCCGCTTGATGGGGCATCTTCAGATTCGGGTCTTCACTCAGGGCCTTGAGGTCGGCCGGACGCGGGAAGAGGGTGACCTGGCACTCGTTCTTCTTGAGCTTCTGGACGCGTACCGAGGGATCGGTGGTGATGGCGAAGATCAGGTTGTCGATCTTGACGTCTTCTGGCTTCCAGTAGTCCTTGTTGCCGGTGTAGCGGATGTTCGAGTCTTTCTGGTAGCTCTTGAACACAAACGGGCCGGTGCCGATCGGTTTCTGGTTGATGTCGGCAGGCTTGCCTTCCTTGAGCAGTTTGTCGGCGTACTCGGCGGACTGGATGGATGCAAAGTGCATCGCCATGTTCTGGATAAACGCGGCATCGACCGAGTTCAGGGTGAACTTGACGGTCTTGTCGTCGATTTTTTCCACCTTGGCGATGTTTTTATCCATGCCCATGTCGGTGAAATAAGGGAATTCGGTGGGGTAAGCCTTACGGAACGGCATGTCTTTGTCGAGCATGCGGTTGAACGTGAAGAGCACGTCGTCGGCGTTGAAATCGCGGGTTGGCTTGAAGTAAGGGGTGGTGTGGAACTTGACGCCATCACGCAGGTGGAAGGTCCATGTCAGGTTATCTGGCGAGACATCCCAGCTGGTCGCCAGGCCGGGCTCAACCTTGGTGCCGCCACGTTCGAACTGGCTCAGGCGGTTAAAGATGGTCTCGGCCGACGCATCAAAGTCAGTACCGGTGGTGTACTGGCCAGGGTCAAAACCTGCCGGGCTGCCTTCAGAGCAAAACACCAGGTTGGAAGCAGCGTGGGCGAAAGGTGCACTTGCCAACAGGCTGGCGCCTACTAAAAACGGAATGACCGCGTGTTTGAACATGGTGGCCTCATGATTTTTGTCATTTTTGGTTTGAGGGCGACCTTATGAGTCGACCCGGCGATACTTATGCACAGCCCATACCCAATGCAATATGTGGAAGCAGTTGAAGCTTGAAAAGGTGGGACGATCGTACAGGAATGTCGCTTTTATATAACTTATGACGCATTTGATCGTTTGCGCATGGCATTTCGACTCATTTGCTTACATCTGCGGGGGGCTTTTGCGACCTTCTTGCACTGTTTTAGGACAGTGTTGTTACTAATCAATACCCCTGTGCGGGAAACATTGTTGTGAAGGGCAGCGCTGCTGCAGGTAATCACCTTGAAATTCTAGAACGATTGCAGGCGTTTTCCCGGGGGCATAAAAAAACCCCTGAAACGGTCTGGCTTCAGGGGTTGGCAGGGCGTATCAGGCTTACTGCATCTGCACTTCAATCACGCCATCGGCACTCATGCTGACTTCACTGGTGCCGGCTTCGACTTCCGGGGTAGGCGCCGAGTCCATCGCCGGGGCTGCGGCCTTCATCATCATTGCGCTGCGCAGGTAAGGTTGCGGGTAGCCGTTGGTGTTGAGGTTCAGGTTGACGATCTTGTAACCCTTGCCGCCCAGGGCGTCGGTGGCCAACTGGGCGCGGGCCTTGAACGCATTGACAGCGTCCTTGAGCAGCGCGTCTTCGCTGGTTTTGCGCGTGGCATTGGCGACGGTGAACTGCATGCTGCCCATTTTCAGGGTTTGCATCAGATCGCCGGTGAGCTTGGACAGAGCTGCAAAATCGGTGCTTTCAAGGCGCAGTTCTGCGCGTTCACGCCAGCCGGTGATCTTCTGGGTTTTGTTGTCGTAAATCGGGTAGCTGTTGCGATTGCCTTGGCGCAGGGTGACTTCCTTGACGGATTTGGCCTGGCCGATGGCTTTGTTCATCGACGTAGTGATTTCTGCGGCCAGCTTGGCGGCGTCGGTATTTTGCGCTTCGGTATAGAGCGTCACGATCATCAAGTCGCGAGGCACTTCCTGGCTGGCTTCGGCACGCAGGGAAATCTGGTTGTAATGAATGTCGTCTGCCAGGGCCGGCAGGCTGGCAAGTGCGCCGATGCTCAGGGTCAAAAGGGCAGCGGTGCGTTGGAAGTTGGACATGGAGGCTCCTTGATTGAGAACAGCAATGGCCATATGACTCTAATCAGTGGCCATCAGTTCGCCCAATTACATTTTCGATACATATGGTCTCCACAGATTGCGTAGCAGCTGCCGAAGGAACGAGGCTGCGTTCGAGCGCGAAGCGGTCGTCAATGCTGAGAACCAGGTTTAACTGATAGATCGCAATGTCTGATTTCGCGACTGCTTCGCAGCCGAACGCAGCCTCGTTCCTTCGGCAGCTGCTACGAGGGCGTTTTTTACGCAGGCTTTTAGCCGCATTTTCATAAAAAACACTGTGGCTGTTTGCCGCACTTTTGCCTGCGGGGCCGCCTGCTTGGTTATACTCCCGGTGATCCGCCTGGAGCGCTCATCAGGAGAGCTCATGCTCGCCCCCGTTCAGTTATTGTCCGCAACACGCCAGAACCTCTGGCGTCTTACGTTTATCCGCATGTTGGTGCTGGCCGCGCAAGCGGGTTCAGTGGGCTTTGCCTATCTGTTCAACCTGCTGCCATTACCCTGGTTTCAGCTCAGCATCACCCTTGGGTTTTCCATGCTGTTGTGCGCGTTTACCGCAATCCGGTTGCGCACCACCTGGCCGGTGACTGAGCTGGAATATGCGCTGCAACTGGCCTGTGACCTGTTTATCCACAGTGCCCTGCTGTACTTTTCGGGTGGCTCGGCCAACCCGTTTGTTTCGTATTATCTGGTGCCGCTGACTATCGCCGCCGTCACGCTGCCCTGGCGCTATTCGCTGGTGCTGACCGGGATTGCGCTGGCGCTGTATACGCTGCTGTTGATGCAGTTCTACCCTATAGATACCGTGCCGTTCTTCCGCGAAAAGCTGCAGATTTATGGCATGTGGTTGAGTTTCGCCCTGTCAGCTGCGGTGATCACGTTCTTTGCCGCCAAAATGGGTGAGGAACTGCGCCGTCAGGAAGAACTGCGCGCCCTGCGCCGTGAAGAAGGCCTGCGCGACCAGCAATTGCTGGCCGTGGCCACGCAGGCGGCCGGCGCAGCCCATGAACTGGGGACGCCGTTGTCGACCATGAGCGTGCTGCTCAAGGAGATGCGTCGCGATCACCTTGACCCGGATTTGCAGGACGATCTGAGCGTGCTTCAGGATCAGGTCAAACTGTGTAAGGAAACCCTGCAGCAACTGGTGCGTGCCGCCGAGGCCAACCGTCGGCTGGCGATCGAGGTTCAGGACGTTACGCAATGGCTGGATGAAGCCCTGAACCGCTGGCACTTGATGCGGCCTGAAGCCACTTACCGCTTCCAGTGCCTGGGCCACGCGCCGGTTCCGCGCCTGGCGCCGCCACCTGACTTGACCCAGGCGCTGCTCAACCTGCTCAACAATGCCGCCGATGCCTGCCCGGAAGGGCTGGAAGTGACAGTCGACTGGGATGCGGTTGATCTGACAATCAGTATTCGTGACCACGGTCCGGGTGTACCGTTGGCCATCGCCGAACAAATCGGCAAACCCTTTTTTACTACCAAGGGCAAAGGCTTCGGTCTGGGCCTATTCTTGAGCAAGGCCAGCGTGACCCGCGCTGGCGGCTCGGTAAAACTCTACAGTCATGAGGATGGCGGTACGCTCACTGAGCTGCGCCTGCCACGTGTCGCCCGAGGAAATGAAAATGAGTGAAGAAATTCAGGTCGAAGGCGAAGAACTGCCGCATTTGTTGTTGGTAGATGACGACGCCACTTTTACCCGTGTGATGGCTCGCGCCATGAGCCGACGCGGTTTTCGCGTGAGCACGGCAGGTTCCGCCGAAGAGGGGCTGATCCTGGCACAACAGGATCTGCCCGATTTTGCCGCGCTGGATCTGAAAATGGACGGCGATTCCGGCCTGGTCCTGCTGCCCAAGCTGCTGGAACTCGACCCGGAGATGCGGGTGGTGATCCTCACCGGTTATTCGAGCATCGCCACCGCCGTTGAGGCGATCAAGCGCGGAGCCTGCAACTATCTGTGCAAACCAGCCGATGCCGATGACGTGCTCGCCGCCTTGCTGTCCCAGCATGCCGACCTGGAAACCCTGGTGCCGGACAACCCGATGTCGGTTGACCGCCTGCAGTGGGAACACATCCAGCGCGTGCTGGGTGAGCATGAAGGCAATATTTCGGCCACTGCCCGCGCCCTGGGCATGCATCGGCGTACCTTGCAGCGCAAATTGCAGAAGCGTCCGGTGCGACGCTGAACGGGAGCTGTAGCATTTGCATTGCGCCTTGCATGCTGACGGCTACAGCTTCTAACCTGTAACAAGACGTGTCCCAGCGTCGTGGGCCGGTTGTCCTGACCGGCTTGCAGGTTGCTCTTTACTCCGAACGAGCCTGAACGATGAATCAGAACGCCGAGCCTTCTGTCGTGAATGATGCTGTGCGTGGGGATTTCATCCCTCGGGTGTGGCGCCTTATAACCCCCTACTGGCGCAGTGAAGAACGCGCCAGGGCGTGGTTGCTGTTGATCGCCGTGGTTGCCTTGTCGCTGGTCAGCGTGGGCATTTCGGTGTGGATCAACCACTGGTACAAGGACTTCTACAATGCCCTGGAAAACAAGGACGCCAAGGCGTTCTGGAGCCTGATCGGCTACTTCGGCATCATTGCCGCGGCGGGTATTGTCGGCGCGGTGTATCGGCTCTATTTGACCCAGATGCTGACCATTCGCTGGCGCCGCTGGCTTACCGAGCAGCACTTCGCACGCTGGCTGGCCCACAAGAACTATTACCAGCTGGAGCAGGGCGGCTATACCGACAACCCTGACCAGCGCATCAGTGAAGATATCAATTCGTTCACCGACAGCACCTTGACCCTGGGCCTGGGGCTGATCCGTAACGTGGTCAGCCTGGTGTCGTTTTCGATCATCCTGTGGGGCGTTTCGGGCAGCATCGAAGTCTTTGGCGTCACCATCCCCGGCTATATGTTCTGGTGCGCGCTGTTGTATGCCGCCGTGGGCAGTTGGCTGGCGCATCTGATCGGTCGGCGGCTGATTGGCTTGAGCAACCAGCAACAGCGCTTCGAAGCTGACTTGCGTTTCTCGATGGTGCGGGTGCGCGAGAATGCCGAGAGCATTGCCTTGTACAACGGCGAAGCCAATGAGCATGAGCAACTGAGCACGCGTTTCAACAAGGTCTGGAAAAACTTCTGGACGCAAATGAAGGTACAAAAACGCCTGACGTTTTTCACCGCCGGTTACTCGCAGATCGCCATTATCTTTCCGTTTATCGTCGCGGCCCCGCGTTACTTTTCCGGCAAGATCGAGCTGGGTGAGCTGATGCAAATCAACTCGGCCTTCAGCAATGTGCAAGAGAACTTCAGCTGGTTTATCGATGCCTACGTGACTCTGGCGGCATGGCGTGCCACCTGCGACCGGTTGCTGAGTTTTCGTCAGGCCATGACCGACAACGAGCAGCGTAGCCCGGCGATTGATGTGCAGCATCTGGGCGAAAACTTGCAGATCCATGACTTGAGCCTGGATCTGGCCGATGGTCGCCCGCTGCTGCATGACGCCAGCCTGCAGGTGCAGGAGGGTGAGAGGCTGATGCTCAGCGGTCGCTCCGGCAGTGGTAAGAGTACCTTGCTCCGGGCGATGGGCGGGCTTTGGCCTAGAGGGGGCGGGGCGATCTGCATGCCCCGCGAGCGTGCGCTGTTTCTACCGCAAAAACCCTACTTGCCCATAGGCACCTTGCGCGATGCCCTGAGTTATCCACAGACCGGGGACACCTACACCCTTGAGCGTTATGAAGAGGTGCTGCGTACTTGCCGGCTTGAGCACCTGATTCCCAAGCTTGATGAGATCAATCACTGGCAACGCTTGCTGTCCGGTGGTGAGCAGCAGCGCCTGGCTTTTGCCCGCGCGCTGCTGTATCGCCCGCAGTGGCTGTATATGGATGAATCAACCTCGGCAATGGACGAGGAAGACGAGGCCATGGTGTACCAGGCCCTGATCGATCAACTGCCGGGCTTGAGCATTGTCAGCGTGGGCCATCGCAGCAGCCTGGCGCGCTTTCATCCGCAGCATGTGCGGATCGTGGCGGGGCAACTGGTTGCACAGTAGAAGAGGCGGGCGCGCGACATGCTAGAGTGCTGCTTCCCGCTTTCTGGAACCTGACATGAGTCTTCTATTTCGCAGTGTTGCCCTGAGCCTGCTGCTGGCAAGCTTGCCTCTGGCGGCGGCTCCTGTGGCCACACCGCTGTTGCACGGGCAGTTTCTGCCTGCCGATGATCTGCAAGTGCGCAGCGAAGTACCCGAGCAACAGCAGTTGATGCTGGTGACTTCGTACTCGGTGGTGGTGGGTAGCCAGCGCCAGTCCAATCAGCAGCCTATCCCGGTGACTTCGCCACTGCTGGTGCGCTTGAAGGGCAAGCCGATGAGCCAGGGCGCTACCGTGCGCCAGGTGCTGATTTCATTTGATGGCGAAAGCAAAAGCCTGAAAAAGCCCGTGTTCGACAGCAAGACGCGAACCCTGAGCTTGTCTTATCCACAGAGCCAGTACCGGGTCGTGATTGATTTGCTGCGTAATGACACGCTTTATGTCCAGTTCTTGACCTATGCCAATGGCCATATTTGGGCCGACTTGCACACCGGCAGCGTGCGCGCACGATAAGCCTTGGGTAAACTGCGGGCCCCGTGAAGTATCAACAGGCTGGAGCCGGACATGCGTAAAGACAAAAAGCACTTGATTGGTGACGAGATCGGCGACGAGCAGATCAAGTTGTTCCTGGACTTTGAGCCTGTGGACGCTACTTCACCGTCGCTGCACAAACTGATCAAGGCTTATCGTGGCCTGCGCATCGATGACTTCGGGCGCTTCCTGGCTTTCTTCAAGGAAGCTGGCTACGACCTGGATGGCAAAGACGAACAGGGCCAGACGTTCGTGGACATCATCAAGGACCAGCGCAATGCTGACGAGTACATCGAGCTGATCAACCAGGCTCGCGGTTGATCCACACCCTGTAGATACTCTGTTGCAGGTCAAGCCCTATTGTGGGAGCGAGCCTGCTCGCGAACGACCTTCGCGCTGTCTCTTATACACATCTC
>NZ_JASJWL010000038.1:0-42412 GCF_035019225.1 Pseudomonas sp. CCC4.1
AGCCTGCTCGCGAACGACCTTCGCGAGCAGGCTCGCTCCCACAGTTGCAGTTTTTACTGTCGCAGCCTTCGGCAGCGACTACAGAGTAGTCGCACTTAGTGCAGTTTCAGGCGCGGCTCGGTGCCGCGTCCGATCCTGCTGCCCAGCATCAGCATCAAGGTGCGGAAGGTGCCGTACAGCGCCATCTGGTGCATGCGATATAGCGAGATGTAGAACATCCGCGCCAACCAGCCTTCCAGCATAACGGTACCCATCAGGCTGCCCATCAAGTTACCCACAGCCGAAAAGCTCGACAGGGAAATCAGCGAGCCATAATCGCGGTAGGTGTAGTCCGGCAGCTGAGTTTTACCTTCAATGCGCAATTTCAGCGACTTGGCCAGCAACGACGCCTGCTGGTGAGCAGCCTGGGCGCGAGGCGGCACCAGCTTGTCGGTGCCGGGTTGCGGGCAGGCGGCGCAATCGCCAAAGGCAAAAATATTCTCGTCACGGGTGGTTTGCAGGGTAGGGCGTACCACCAACTGGTTGATGCGGTTGGTTTCCAGCCCGGCAATTTCCTTCAAGAAGCCAGGTGCACGAATGCCCGCAGCCCAAACCTTCAAACTTGCAGGAATCACCTGACCATCTTTGGTTATCAAGCTGTCAGCAGTTACTTCGCTGACTGCGGAGTTGGTCAGCACGGTGACCCCGAGTTTTTCCAGGGTTTTATGCACAGGCCCGCCGATACGGTCCGGCAGGGCAGGCAATACCCGTGGGCCCGCTTCGATCAGGGTGATATGCATGTTTTCCGGCTTGATCCGGTCCAGGCCATAGGCTGCCAGTTCGTGGGCGGCATTGTGCAGTTCGGCAGCCAGCTCGACTCCGGTTGCACCTGCGCCGACAATGGCCACACTGATCTGTTCGAGCGTATCGCTTTGCCCTGCGTGGGCACGCAGGTAATGATTGAGCAGTTGCTGATGAAATTTCTCGGCCTGCTTGCGGGTATCGAGGAACAGGCAGTGTTCGGCCGCGCCTTTGGTACCGAAGTCATTGGTGGTACTGCCCACCGCAATCACCAGGGTGTCGTAACCCAACTCGCGGGCAGGTACCAGTTCCTGGCCGTTTTCGTCGAGGGTTGCCGACAATGAGATCTTTTTCAGTTCACGATCCAGCCCGCTCATGCGGCCCAGCTGGAACTGAAAGTGATTCCATTTGGCCTGGGCGACGTAGTTGAGCTCGTCTTCCGATGAGTTCAATGAGCCGGCAGCAACTTCATGCAGCAGCGGTTTCCAGATATGGGTCAGGTTGGCATCGACCAGCGTGACGCTGGCCTTGCCGCGCTTACCCAGAGTCTTGCCCAGGCGGGTCGCCAACTCCAGGCCGCCGGCGCCGCCGCCGACGATAACAATACGATGGGTCATGGATATCACTCACAAGGCTTGAAAAAAATTCTGTGCCTGAGTGGCCCCGGGCGAGCGCAATGCAGCTCATAGCGCCAGGTAACTCAGGAGGCGGCTCAAAAGGCCCATGCCGATCACCGCGATCACCACTATGGCAAGGAGCAGCCAGGGCCTGAAAGGGCGGCGCTCAACCTGATTTTGTGGCAATTGAAGGTACTCTTCGACACGCTTCAGATCATCGGGGTTCAGGCGACTGGGCATATTTTTGGCCTCGTCAAATAGACGTTGCTGGGTGTGTAAAAGCTACAGCATTGATCAACCGGGATGAAATGAAGCATAGCCGTGCGGGCCTAATGGCTCGACCCGCAGTTCGTCGTCTAGACGAATGATCCCGCTTTCGATTACCCGGGCCGTGATTCCGCCGTGGCCACGTACCGCCTGAAAAGTCCCCTGGCCCAGACGCTGCTCCAGTCGGGCACAAGGCTGACACCAGCCAGTGGTTTCGAAAATGGCCTGGCCAACCTTGAAGCGCCGGCCTTTGAGGCTGAACAGGTTGATTCCGCGGATCACCAGGTTACGGCGCAAGTCCTGCGCCAGGATCGGCTGATCCTCCGTGCGCCCCAGCAGTGAGCTGATAACGGCCAGGTGTTCCCATTGTATCAGCGTCACCTGGCGGGCATTGCGGGCGCCGGGCCGGGCATGATCTCCGGTCAGCCCGGCTTCGCGGCGGGCTTCAACCGCGTCGAGTTCGAGCATGTCTGCCCGGGACTCGGGGCGTACGCCGATCCAGCACACGCGCCCGGTTTGCGGCACATTGGCAATAAGCGCCTGCAACGGGCTCACAGGCTGATACCCACATCAAAAATAATGCTGCGTCCCAGGTTGTTGCGCAAAAAATCCGGTGCGTCCGGTTGGGCAAACAGCACCCGGGCAAAGGTCGGCCCTACCAGCGACAGCGAGCGCCAGCCCTGGCGCAAATATTCAGTCGGCGGCGGAAAGTGGCTGTTAAGGTCCAGCACTTCGCGCTTGAGGCTGGAAAACGCAATGATATCCAGCTGCCCCAGGTCGATATCGCGCTCTTTGTAGTTAGTGGCTTTTTTATGCAGGGTGGGGCCCAGCCGCTGCAACAGCTTGCTCGCCGGAATCCGTTTGGGCCGTGCTTCGCGACGGACCAATTGGCTCAGGGAGTAGGCGCTGCGCCTGCGCTGCAGTTCCGCGCGCCATTCATCGTTCAGGCGCCGGCCCTCATCGAGGACAAAGAACACCTCAAAGCGTGCATCGCCGAACAGCACATCGGGAGGCTCCTGGCCCGCCTGCCGGAAGTCTTCACTGTGGTAGGGGATATTCAGGCCTTGCAACAGGCGCTGGCAGACCCAACGCTCACGCTCCCATTTGCGGGCATTGGATAAAAAGGCATTGGCTTGCTCGGCCTGAATGGTGAGCAGGCGTAAATAATCTGAGTCGTCCATGCACGCAGCTTAGCCTTGAAACAGGTGTTACTGAAAGTCCGGGTGTAGACTCAGTCGCATCCGACAGGGAGGGTTGAACGGTGTGTTTTGACAAGGCAGGGCAAGGCCGATGATAAGTACACAGGTGTTATCCACACAAACGCTGGTCATCGGCTGGCTGATCTATGTTCCCGTTGTGCTGTGGGCCATCTGGCGTGCTCCCTGGGTTGAGCTGTTTACCGATACGCGGCGCCAGCACCTGTTGTTTGGCACGGTGTTCGGGCTGTTTTTGCTCTGGCTGGTACGGCGTGACTTTGAAGGCGGGGTGTCTTACCACTTTATTGGCCTGACGGTGGTCACGTTGCTGCTCGACTGGCCGCTGGCAGTGGTCGGTGCGCTTCTGGCGCAAGTCGGACTGGTGTTGCTGGGGCGTCAGGAGTTGGCCGCGATGGGTGTCAACGGCGTGCTGCTGATTCTGTTGCCGATAGCAGTGACCGAAGGGTGTGCGCGTATGGTCGAGCGTGCGCAACCGCGTAACCCCTTTGTGTATATCTTTTGCTCGGGTTTTTTTGCCGCAGCGTTGGCGGCGTTGCTGTGCATAGGGGCGGTGCTGGGTGTGTTGTGGCTGGACGGGTTGTTCGTCATGCCGTATTGGCTGGAGGACTTTGTCGGCTATCTGTGGCTGATCATCTTTCCCGAAGCGTTTATCAACGGGATGCTGGTAACGG
Source organism: Pseudomonas sp. CCC4.1 (assembly GCF_035019225.1). Classification (NCBI taxonomy): domain Bacteria; kingdom Pseudomonadati; phylum Pseudomonadota; class Gammaproteobacteria; order Pseudomonadales; family Pseudomonadaceae; genus Pseudomonas; species Pseudomonas sp. CCC4.1. The sequence goes on from NZ_JASJWL010000038.1 coordinate 3,553, forward strand.
CACTGGTGGTGTTCTGCCCGGAGTGGCTTGAGACCTTTAACCGCACCCGCTACCTGGCGGCGCCATGGAAGGATGATGGAGAAAAGCCGTAATCGCCGACGCAGGCTGCGAGATGGACCGCAGGGCCTGTGCTCTTTAAAAGCACGACCCCTTCGGGCTCGATCGCAGCCTTCGTACCTAGTCAGCGACTACAGGATTTGGCTTTTAATGTAAGCGCTCGCTCAGGTCTTCGGAAAACAGATCATCTTCAGCATCCGGGCTGACCGGGATCTTGTGTTCCTCGCTGGCCCAGGCACCCAGGTCGATCAGCTTGCAGCGGTCCGAGCAGAACGGGCGAAAAGCGTTGGTGGTATCCCATTGCACGGCTGTGCCACAGGTCGGGCAGTCGATGGTCATAGGTTTGGTCATGGTTGGCCTCCACGCAAAGTTAAATAAAAGTGATGCAGGCGCTCGACCTCAGTCTGCAGCGCCTTCAGATCCTTGTCATTGACCAGCACATCGTCAGCGTGACGAAGGCGATCTTCGCGGCTGGCCTGTGCCTTGAGAATGGCCTGGACTTGCTGTTCGGTGGTGTTGTCACGCACAAGGGTGCGCTGCATCTGCAGGGCTTGCGGTGCATCGATCACCAGGACACGTTGAGTTGTGGTGTATTGGCCGGACTCGATCAGCAGCGGCGAAACCAGAATGGCGTAAGGCGATTTTGCCTGTGCCAGATTGTTTGCGATCTCTTCACGAATCAGTGGGTGCAGCAGTGCTTCAAGCCAGCGGCGTTGCTCGGGGTCGGTGAAGATCAGATGGCGCAATGCGCCACGATTGAGTTGCCCGTCGGCTTGCAGCACCTGTGCTCCAAAGTGTTCGGCAATACTGGCCAGCGCCGGGCGTCCCGGCTCAACGACCCAGCGCGCCGCATGATCGGCGTCCACCACATGTATGCCCAACGCGGCAAAGTGCTCGGCAGCGGCACTTTTACCACTGCCGATACCGCCGGTAAGCCCGAGAATCCAGGGTTTGGAGGGTGGAGTCATCATGTCAAACCGAAACCTGCCAATAGAAGCCGGTTATTTGACCACCCCAGAGCAATGCAATCCAGCCGGCAATTGCCAGATACGGCGCAAAGGGGATCGGGGTACTGGTTTTGGCCCGGCGCATGGCCAAAAGCCCCAGCCCCACCGTCGCCCCCAGCAGTGAAGAGAGCAGGAGGGTTAGCGGCAGAACCGCAACCCCGCCCCATGCCCCGAGTAGGGCCAGCAACTTGAAATCGCCGTAGCCCATGCCGTCCTTGCCGGTGACCAGTTTGAATATCCAGAACACCGACCACAGGCTTGCATAGCCAAGCGCGGCCCCCCATACGGCCTGCCCCAAAGTGGTGAACAGGGAGAAGCTGTTGAGCAACAATCCCAGCCACAGCAGAGGGAAAACCAGCACGTCAGGCACGATTTGATGCTCGATATCGATCAGGCAAATGCCGAATAACCCCCAGGTCAGCAGAAGCATCCAGCCCGCCTGGGCGCCAAAACCGAAATGCCAGGCGACAAAAGCCGACAATACCGCGCAGGTCAGTTCCGTAAGGGGATAGCGCAGGCTAATGGCACTTTTGCACTGCGAGCATTTGCCACGCAAAAACAGGTAGCTTAGTAGCGGGATGTTCTCCCGGACGCGCAGCGAATGCCGGCAATTGGGGCAGTGAGAGCGCGGGCGCAGCAAGTTATACACAGGGCCTTTGGCTGGCTCGGGCAAATCCAGCACCTCGCGGGCCTGGGCTTGCCATTCCTGTTCAAGCATTTTTGGCAATCGCCACGCCAGCACATTGATAAAACTGCCAACCAGCAAGCCGAGTATCAGCGCGCAGGCAATAAAAGCGTCGGGGTGACGGCTCAGCAAATCAATCATGCTCATATTACCCGGCCAAGGTTGAATATCGGCAAGTACATGGCGATGACCAGCCCGCCAACCATGACTCCAAGTACCACCATGATTATCGGCTCCAGCAAGGTTGTCAGGTTGTCGACCAGAGTGTCGACCTCGCTTTCATAATAGGCGGCAACCTGGTCAAGCATGCTGTCCAATGTGCCGGATTCTTCGCCAATAGCTGTCATCTGGATTGCCATGCCCGGGAATACTCCGGCAGCGGCCATGGCCACATGGATCTGGCTACCCGTTGCAACCTGCTTCTTCAGTCGTAGCACCGCGTCTTTGTACAGGCTATTGCCAGTGGCGCTGGCTACGGAGTTCAGCGCTTCGAGCAATGGCACGCCGGCAGCCAGGGTCGTCGACAGCGTGCGGGCAAAACGGGCCATGGCTGACATGTGCAGCAGATTGCCCATGACGGGCAGTTTCAGCAGCCAGCGATCAACGCGCTGGCGCCAGGTTGCGCAGTGCTTGTAGCGATGGTGAAGGCCTGCAAGGGTAATGCCGCAAAAAAGCAGCAGCCATAGACCATGCGCCTGGAGGCTGTCAGACAGGCCGATCACCCACAAGGTAAGCACTGGCAGTTGCGCGTCGAATGAGCGGAAAACGCCCTGGAACTGCGGAACCACTTCGATCAGCAAAATGCCGCACACCGCCAGCGCGACCACGAGCACGGCGCTGGGGTAGGTCATGGCTTTTTTGATTTTCTTTTTCAGAGTGGCGGTCTTTTCCCTGTAGGTCGCCACCCGTTGCAGCAACACGTCCAGAGCTCCGGCCAGTTCGCCAGCTTCGACGAGGCTGCAAAACAGAGGATCGAAATGTGCCGGTTTTTTGCGCAGCGCCGCCGACAGGCTGGAGCCTGCGCCGATGTCTTGCTGGAGTTCGGTGACCTGCTGGCGCATGGCACGGCTCTCGAAACCGTTGGCGATAACCTTCAGAGCTTGCTGCATAGTTATGCCCGCGCTGATCAGGGTAGCCAGTTGGCGGGTGAACAGGGTGATATCCAGTGCCGTGACCGATTTGCCCGCATTTAGTGTGTGACTGTAATGGCGGCGGATTTTACTAACGGTAATACCTTGGCGGCGTAGCTGGACCCGAATCATTGTGTGGTGTTCCGCCGTGATTTGCCCGCTGGTTTTAATGCCATTTCGATCGGTGCCTTCCCACCGGTAAAGGCTGTATTTAACGGCCTGTGTTGCCATGCATCGATCCTTGGAGCGCGGCGCGCCCGGCTGTGCTGTAAGTCCAAAGACTAGATGCACCGAGCCTTGACCCGGCAAGTTGAGAGTGACCAGAAGTGTCAGCGATGCAGTTGTGGAGCAACGGCCCACTAACCTTGATAGCCTGTGCGCACTTTTTTGCCTGCACAGCACTGCCTGGCACCTGTGGGTGCCCCTTTTCTGGAGACTTCATGTGAAACAACAACAAGGCTTCACCCTGATCGAACTGATGATTGTGGTTGCAATTATCGGTCTGATTGCTTCGTTCGCATTTCCGGCTTACCACGAGCACGTGATGAAGACCCGTTTTGCCGAGGTGAACACCATCAGCAATACCTACAAGACTGCCGTCGCCCTGTGCTACAGCCAGACCAATGATCTGATGGCCTGTGATGCGGGCACCAACGGCATCCCGGGGCCGGCCGAAGCGACGGAAAACCTGGCAGCGGGCATGACGGTGGTCGATGGTGTGATTACCATGGCGGGGACCCAGGCAGCAGGCGGCTGGGTCAGCGTATTGGTGCCGACCCCGAGCAATTCGGGGGGCACCCTGAACTGGACGCAAAATGGTACCTGCCTGGCCAGCGGTGCGTGCAAATAGCCCGCGATGGTCGTAATGCCGAGTGTGTGAAGCCTGGGCGCCAAGGGCTCAAGAATATCGCGATTTACCAACAACCTTGGTCAGCAGGCCCGCTCCTGCAGCGGCACACATGCGGCAATTGCCGGTTTTTGCCAGCGCTGCTAGTTTTACTGATACCGCCGGTGTAGCTCAGTCGGTAGAGCAGCGCACTCGTAACGCGAAGGTCGCAGGTTCGATTCCTGTCTCCGGCACCAGTTAATAGGTTTAGGCAGTGCCAGGCAGTATCATGTAACCCCAAGAAGCCCGCTTAATGCGGGTTTCCTGTTCAGGCTGGTGCCACCTAGTCCAGCCCGAGCGCTTGTCTTATGAGTGCCCTAACGAGTACCTTTAGATGGTTCAATAATCTATGGGTACTCAGGATGTCTTTGACGGCTTTGCAGGTAAAGAATGCTGCGCCGCGCGAGAGGGACTATGGCCTTGCCGACGGCGGTGGTCTCTTTCTATGGATTCGCACGGTGGGCGGTAAGTCTTGGCGTTTGCGATTCCGTCTCGATGGCAAGCAGTCGCACATTTCTCTTGGCACTATCGATAAGGTAACCCTCGCACAGGCGCGGCAGCTTGCTTCTGACGCTCGCCAGCTTGTGGCACAAGGGCGGCATCCTGGGGTCGAGCGTAAGGCTACGCGAGCCCAAGCCGCAATCTCTCGCGCCAATACGTTCAAGAGCCTTGCGCTGGAGTGGCATCAACATAAGTCGCCACGCTGGTCAGCAGGTTATGCTGATGACGTTACAGAAGCCTTTGAGTTAGATATTTTCCCCCATGTGGGAAGTTTCCCCTTAGCCGAAATCAAGCCCATGCAGTGGCTACAGGTTTTTCGCCGCATAGAGTCGCGAGGTGCTTTGGAGAAGCTGCGCAAGGTCCGGCAGCGCTGCCAGGAGGTCTACCGCTTCGCGATTGCCACTGGTCGCGCGGACTACAACCCAATCGCAGACATCGGAGGGGCTCTTCAAACCCCTATATCTCGACACTATCCCTTCTTGCCTATTTCAGAAATCCCGGCGCTCATACGCAGTTTTCAAGCTTGCTCTGGCCATGACGTAGTTAAGATCGCAACCCGCCTGCTAATTCTCACTGGAGTGCGCACGGCTGAGCTCAGAGGCGCACCTTGGTCGGAGTTTGATCTCGACAAGGCGCTGTGGCTGATCCCAGCTGTGCGTATGAAGATGCGCCGCGCCCATCTGATACCGCTCTGTAAACAGGCAGTAGCTGCACTGCGTGAGTTGGAAAGCATTACTGGTGGTTACACGCTTGCACTACCTGGTCGTAATGATCCGGCAAAACCCATGAGCGAGGCCGCCATCAACCAACTGCTCAAGCGTTCCGGTTACGACGGTCGTGCTACGGGTCATGGATTCCGTCACACGATGTCTACCACTCTGCATGAGCAGGGATACCGCAGTGAGTGGGTCGAAACTCAATTGGCGCATGTGGATAAGAACAGTATTCGCGGTACCTACAACCATGCCCAGTATCTGGAGGGGAGGCGCGAGATGCTTCAGTGGTATGCCGACCATTTAGATATTTTGTCATGCCGCGCTACCGGAGCATCCTCTGAAAGTGGGGAGAGCGCGTATGAATGATGATTTGATGCGTCTGTCTGATTTGGTTCCAGAGTACGTTCGTTGCTACAAGGTCAGCACCCAAGAAGCTGCATTTGCTCTCCATGAACTAATTGAAGAACTATATGTTGAATACGGTGTTAACCAGTGGCTCCCCAGCTCAGTCAATAATTTTTTTTGGGTCGGAAAGTCGGGGAGTGCGAAGCGCTCTCCTAGGTCATACGTGTTCTATTTTCAGTTGCTTAGTAAGTATTTCTACGATCTTTTTGATTCTCCAGCTGAAATCGATAAAAGCCTGGTGAATTGTTACTGTGAGGACGATCAGCAATCTAAGAATATCCCAGCAAGTATTGTATATTTTTCTAAAGCTGCTCTTGGTAAGTGGGCTCTTGATGCAGGAATTGAAGTTCCGAGTTTTCTGCTGAATGGTATCGCAGGTGAGGAAAATGAAGGCGGTGACGAGCGGAAGGGGTTTCAAACAAAAGAGTTAAACTCAATTAGCCTGATCATCAACGGTTTGATTAGCCTGATAAAGGAGGTTGATAAAGTCCATGTCGAGCAGCCCCTTGATGATGCGGCTAGAAGACGTGCAACTAGTATTAAACATCGTGCTTCAAAGCTTCGCTCGTCTCGTAAGAGTTTTGATTTGGGTTTGGCAGTTTTATCTCTCGCAGATGCAGCAGACATTGACATGCCCAAAACTCAAAAAACCCTTCGAAAATATATGGGGGATGATTTTTCCTATGGTGAAGATGAGTCATAGGAAAAATTGGAATTTCCTCTGAAAAAATAGCAATTGCCACGACTCACCGCCCGAGGTGCCATTAAATCCTTAGCCATCCAATCCGGTTCTTAGGAGACCCGTCCAGATGGCTACTCAATTCGCCTCACCTTTACTGCTTCGCCTTCCTAATGTCTGTGCCCAAGTGGGGCTGAGCAAATCGCAAATTTATCGGCTTATTCGGGCGGGCGAATTTCCCGCTGGGATTTCTCTCGGAGCGAATTCTGTAGCATGGCCTTCTGAGCAAGTTAATGCTTGGGTTGCTGAAAAAATCAGTGCATCCACTCGTTAATGATGGCATACCAATATGCCAATTTCTCCCCGTACCTCTGCCATACTAGCAAGGCATGTAAAACGCTCTTGTACAAAGCCGAGAGATGTTGAGGCGGCACATATTCGTAGTGTACTACCGAACTGGTCAGACTCGGTTCGGCGCGTGCCGAACCTTGTTCTTCGTTCAGCGCTATTTAGTGCAATGGGCAAAGATCCACGCCCATATGTGGTGCAACTTGAAATCCATTCACAAGGTGGCATCAGCATCATGTACACAGGAGTTTTGCTTGATCAGCTTGATTTGGATGTATGGGAGGCAGTGCTGCATATTGCGCGCTTTCAGGAGCTCGGCGCTGAATGCAGGATAACAGCCTATCAACTACTGAAAGTACTCGGTAAAACTGATTCTGGGAAAAATCGTAAAGTCCTTAATGGGCAACTTAGTCGAATTACGGCGACCGCACTACAGCTAAGAGTCGGTGACTATGCATATGAGGGAAGCCTGATTGATGAGATATATCGTGATCACGGCGCTCGTAGTAAAAGTTATGTGATTCGACTAAATCCAAAACTCCTTAAATTATTTGAGGGCGACCAGTTCACTGATGTTGATTGGTCTATTCGTCAGGAACTGCGTGGAAAACCAATTGCGAAGTGGTTGCATGGTTTCTATGCATCCCATGCCAATCCATTTCGTTTAAAAATCGAAACGCTGCACCGACTATGTGGGAGTAGAGCCAAATCTCTAGATGACTTCAAGACGGATCTGGTCAAAGCGCTCGATTCCTTGGCACGAGCAAGCAACGCCGCAGGTCAGCCCTTCAGCTATGCAATTGAGGGTGCCTTGGTGCGAGTCAAAACTACTCCGAGCTCTTCGCAGCGTCGACATCTAGCCAATAAGTGCTGATGCCGTTCCAGCGCCCGTTCGATACCGTTCTAGCACCCGTGACTACCGTTCCAGCACTCCGACAATACAGTTCTTGCCCCCCTATGGTTACCGTTCCAGCACTCCTGTATCACGGTGCTGAGATCGGTCCGGAGCCCAGTAGGAATAGGCGTTGCACAGATTTTTGCAGGAGGCACTAATCAGTTTTTAATCATTCTTAATCTTCAGTCCCTAAAGCGCTATTTCTAACGTCCGAGATAATGCGTGGACACGTCCTCACGAGAGTGTCCCAATTCTTCGACAACCGCCATGCGTGCAAAACGATCCAACTCCCAGTTATGGGATCTGAGGTTTCCTCCTTCAATCGGTGAGATGCTACCTGAGTAGTGGGTATAACGCTCATTGGCGAAGGCGTGACGCAGGCCATGTGAGGTAACGCCAAGCTGAGCCTTGGTCAGCCCAGCTTTGGCGACAATACGGCTGTAGTGGCCCAGCGCTTGTTTCAACGACTTGGTTGGATCGGAAGTGCTCGCGGTACGGCAATCTGCATAAGCCTTAGCTCTATCAATCAGCTCTCTGCGCTCAGGAGTATCGATGGGTACTGTACGGTCCCGACCGCCTTTCGTGCCGATGCTGACAGCCAAGTAGCTGCCCTTGTCCGCCAGGTGAGGGCGCAGCATGATTGATTCCTTTACCCTGAGACCAAACCGGAGCTGAAGCTCCACCTGAAGTGCTACACGTTCATCCAGGGCGCGTAGGTCATCCAGTTTTTGCGTCGCACTCACTCCGTTTGCCTCCCAACCCTTGTCCTGAGTATTGATCGAAGTTCTGGCTGCCTCATGGTTCGGAAAATAACGCTCGGTGCTCTCCACCATGCCTTCTTTACCAATCCAGGAGGTGAATGTTCTTAGAGTGGAGAGGCGGTTTTGCAGGGTTGAGGAGGAAAGTTCCCTGCTCAGCCAGTGTCGGGTCAGCGCCTCCACATGTCGGCCTTTGAGCTGACTGACACTGTCGAGCTTGTAGCCCATTTCTCTCAGATCGGTGAATGCCTGATAAAGCACGGTCGAGCGCTTGTGCTGCGTCTCATGACTGGCAACTGTCCCATCTGAGGCCTTGATGCTGTTGTGCTCTTTGAGCACGGATGCCAGTGAGGATTTCCATCCGGCCATAACTGCTCCTGGTGTTTCCAATGAATATGTAGTTGCGCGCAGGGGGATACGTGAAAGCGAACTTGCTGCCAGTAGCACGGTTTCCCGCACACAAAGGCACCCCGGAGGGCGGACAACCCATTTTGGGTTCCGGCCAGCCTGCTGGGCTGGTTTTGCATCGTTGATACGGTCTGCAGTGTGACGAACCCTGTTGCGTCATCATCGAGCCGCGAGCAATGCTCAAAACGTGCAGCGATGAAAAGCGCGATGGGGATTGCCTGCACTCTAACTTCGCACCTGGATGCGGTTACTGCTATTTACGTAACGTGCGCTCCAGGACTCCAACCGCCCTGGTCGTGACGTGATGTGTGCCAGTGAAGCAAGTACGGTTTGCACCCACGTTCACTGTCTGCCCCCGCTGGCAGACCACACCTTGGGCGGGAAGCGCCAGGCGCTCTCAATGGATCATCACTACTGCATCAAGCTCGAACCGAGATCCCAAGCCAAGCGTTGAGATCCACCTCCTTCGTAGATTGGCACCCGTCCAAACTACGACCCAGGGGCGTTGGTACGGACGCCTTTGGTCTGTAGTTGCAGGTCAGGCTGATGACAGCCTCAACCCACATCGACCTTCGCCCTCACTGCGATGACGCGGTGAGGGCGAAGGCGGTTGTTCCAGAGAATCAAACAACCTGTAGCACGAGACTCGTTGCCACGAGTTTCGCCCTTTGCAGGGCTCATCAGTCGTGCGCGAAAATTTTCTTCACCTGCTGTGATCATTTCTCGCAGACCATCAAACCCAGTGCAACCGAACTCGGTGCAGTTGCTTCACCCCACTCTCTTTTCTGGCTTTCAGCTCAGAAAAGAGAGTGGGGCGCCCACACGACGCGCGATGATGGGGATGAGCACACAGGGGCTCAGTAGAGGCAGACCTGACGCTCGTTATCTCGGCTGGTCAGATCAACAATGATGGGACACCATGAGCAGGTTTTTCTCCCCGCCAAATACGCTGGGTTCTGGATAGACTTCCTCAGCGATTTGGTTGCAGCGCGGGCTAGGCATCAACCGATGCAGGAGAGCATGTGAATACTTTTGACGTAGTGCTCTACAGCTCACACGGCGCGTACTCAGGCGGAGAGTAAAAGTTCAGAGCCTTCAGATTTGAAGGGCGAATAGTTTCAGGGCAAGAGGGGCGGCAGCGACCGTCCTGGTGTCGGCGTTGACGTCAGATAGTTGGGGCTCACCGGCACGGCCCACCATATCCAGAAACCTCAGAAACCTCAGAAACCTAACGGCAAACCGCTCGGTAGCATCGTACTGCGTCTGCGCGGCTGCAGAAATGCACTGAGAAATACTGCATTCACACTTCCCAGACGCTGGGAGTTCATCGTGAATCCGCCGCAGCATCCTGGCGAACCCCCCCCCAGCCATTGGGAAACCCGCAAAAACCACTGAGAAGTAAGCGGCCTTCACTGCTTCACCATCAGGGTGCCGTGGTTATTCCCTTCAACCCCGCTGCGGCGCTCTCAAATCCCAGTGCGGGAGCCGACGATTTTTCCCTGCTGCTCGATGACACATAGGGACCACGGGGTAGCGTGGCGACTCATTACGAGCGGAGGTGATCTGTATGGGGCGAATTTTTGTGGGTGTTACCTGCGTAGGCGCGGGCTTCTGGTTGGGCTCCCATCGTCAGGTGCCGTTGTGGGCGATCTTGGTGTTGGCCTTTATCGGAGCTGGCCTGTGGTTGCTGGCGAAATGGCTAGAGCGGCGGGAGAGTGACCGATGATGCGGGCTGATCTTGATGAGCTGATGGTCGTTAGCTGTCTGTGTCCAGCTATGAAGTGGTCGTCCTCCGTGACGCGGCCTGTACTCATCTCTAGAGAAGGCAACGTCCTGCGCCTGTACTGGATGCCCTTGTTGCTGTGCCTGGATGAATATCGCGCCGGGATTTTTATCGGGCAGCTCAACCGAAATGGTGATGCGTTAACTGAGTGAGCGATGCCAAAATGAGATCAATTCGTAAGTGAAGATCACTGCGCCGAAAAAATTAAAAGTAATGAAGGACGTTATGCATACGCTAATAAAATTTGCCACAGCTGCTGTTACTGGAGCTCTCCTCTCTGGCTGCGGAGCCGAAGACTTCACTGGTGCATACCGATTCAAAGACTCAAGCATGAATGGAACCATGGTTCTCAATATTCATGGCTCTGAAGCAGAAGTCTTCGGGGACTTTGGGAAGGGCGGCATCAAACCGCTCGGTAAAATGAACGTGTCGGTTAAAGATGAAAAACTACTTCTTGATGCTGTTAGTGGCACGACTCGTCTGGTTATGAAGCGTAATGTCGATGAGCGGAATCTTGACTGCCTTAATTGCAAGGTTCTAGGCATGAGTGCGGATGAGCATGTTTGGCAGTATGACCCCAAAGGGCCGTATGACGTGGGTCAGATGCTTGAGGAGCAAGCCCGTAGAAAAGAGGAAGCCCTGAATGTCGAGTTGGAAAAAATGCAGAAGAAAACCCTGGAAAAGATACGCCGGGATTCCGAGGCCCCGAAGCTGACACCATATGAAGGTGATTGGGTATATCAGCGCACTACGAAGCATGATCCTTTAACCATCATGGGCATCTGGCGTGCAAAACAGATCAGAGTCTGGTCGTTCAAATTCGAGAATATGGATCGGCTGGGGTATGAGGCTCCAGAATTTGAGGTGACGGATACTGGCTTGAAGGTCGGAGCTGGTTCTAGCGCTGCCCTGTATACCCTTAGCGCGGACAACAATGTACTGATCTGCATGGGCTGTAGTAAACCAGTGAGATGGGTCAAGGCTGATCCGAAGAAGGATCTCAGTGATCGTTATTACGCCCGGAAGATAGCTGGAAACCCGTAGCAACACTTCCAGGTGACCGGCGTCGGTGAATGCTTGCGGGAGCTCGCCGACGTCAGATTAACCCAAGGTACGCAGGTAGATTGGGGGCAATTCAACTACTTTGCCCCATCCGCTGCCCATGCCCATTGACCTACCTCTGCCAGTGCCGGTTGGTACTAGATGCTGGTCGAACTGCGGCAATCTGACGCGAACTCGTGGGTGTGCCGCCGAGTACACGAAACTGCATCAAGTTCGGTGGAGGGCAAGAAGGAAAGTTGATAGGGTTATTTTTACAAATAACTGTGAGGTTTATAATGCTTTTACTACCTATCGATTATGCCGGTTGTATTGAAAATCCTCATTTTTCAAGTATGGATGGACAGTATTATAAAAGAGGTTGGAGTGCTCTTGTTCATAGATCAAATGCAAGAGTAAAGGTTGCAGCATTCCTGCCAAAGGATAAAGAAGGATTAAAAATAAATGTTGTTGGACTTCAGCAAGGTTTGTATGTCGCTTTCGGTGCCACTGATGGTTCTGAAAAGTTACGCTCGTTATATGTCGTGGAAACGGTTACTGCTACTGAGATTTCGCTCAAGCCTATAGAGGAATGCAATGTGCCAGCTATCTACGAAATAGATATTGCTGGGCGATACAGCCTGTATTTGTTGGAGGCCAAGCAGGCTATGCTTGAGGCGCAAATTAACGATATTAGGAAGTGGTTGTTAGAATACAAGGGGAGCAAATAGCGAAATGGATTCGTTTTTTCTAGAGGCTTTTTGGTCTCATCTAAAGTTTATATGTAAAAGAAAATTACTGTGTATGGAGTTTAAGCAATTAGGACGTGTATGGCTGCTAATTTAGATTGTATGAGACGAGCGGAGGCATCACTAATCTATCGCAGAGCGAAGAACCTATGGGCTGTTCAGTTGCTGCTCGGCCATACGAAGCTGCAGAGCACTTTTCGATATCTGGGGGCGATGACGCCTTGGAGATGGAGGAACAGACTGAGGTTTGATCATGCATAGCGACGGTCGAAGTCAAGCCGTCGCTAACCGGCCATAAGTGGTAACTCAGCTTCTTTGCGAAACAAGGGAAACTTAGTCGCCTGTAGTTGAACAAAACTGTACGCAGTAAATCTGGAGTGTCTCTAAAGAAAATAGGGGAATTCAACTCTCAGGCTATATGTTTATCGGCTACAGCCTCCAACAAAAAAAGCTACCATTGCAGTAGCTTATTCCGGCGACAAATTATTTTTTAGAAGATTTACTAGGCTTCAAGTCAGGATTATTACCTGGCGTATCTTTATTGTCACGACGACGCTTATCTACTTCGCCGGTTGTTTTAGCAATAGGTTTCGGTCCTGGTTTAAGCGCCATAAGATTCCCCTTCATATTGAAGTTATTGTTGGTTGTTGCAGAATGGTGCTATTGCCATTGGTATGCGCTTTCAAGATGCGTGAGATACTTGATTTTAGCTACGTGAAAAATGTAACTATATATTACAGCATCCAAGGATTATTTACTGGCAGCCAAGTTTTTGGTTTGCGTCCATTGATGCAGCGTTGCAAGTGCCATAGCGTTTTCAGAGTAATTGCTAGCTCTGGCGCTTTTCTACCCATTTACCATTTCATGAGGCATATAGCAGCATGCGCACGCGGTGGTCAGTTCCAAGGCAGTTAGTCCGTGGCACTGGTAGGTCAGCGACCTCTGGCCCGGTCGTTGCGGTGGCCACCCAAGATTGAGTGCCCGTTTCTGGCCCTTAACCGATAGCCACGAATGACTGCTTAGGGTCGATTCTGTTGAAAAAGTCGCTTATCCAAAACTGCCTCATGATTAACCGGTGAAAACGTCTTTTTTGCACGCTGCTGCGTGAAATCTGTGTCTGGAAACCTCAGCCGAAAGTAAAGATTTTCAATCTCCGACGCGTAGTTTTCAGCGGCGGAAACCATGGCCGACTTTTTCAACAGAATCGGTCGAAAGCGGCCATCCGCTCCATCATGGTGCTCTCCGCCCCAGTCAATAGAGCGGCAAAAGCTCTTGAGTGGGCTCCAGTTGCAGAACGTACGCATAGGTCGAGGCTTGACCCCCGTTCAAGTTGTTGCGCCGCTAAACACTTGTGGAACCGATCTATTGATAGCGGCTAAACGATGGCACTATGGAGGCATGCTCAGTTATGAGCCGCACGACAGATACTGACCAATATAGTTAGCAGCGGCCCAGCGGGCTGGTCGCACGGAGGCACAATGGTTACGAATGACCGATCTACCCTTCAAAAAGGCGCACTGGTCTCGGACTCAGCATCGGAAGCTGTAACCGCAACTGGCACTCCCCCAATTCGGTTGGCCTGTGTCGAGGTCTGTAATTTCCGACGCTTGGCAAAAACTCGACTTGAGGTTGATAAAGACACCACCATCCTGGTGGGAGCGAACAACAGTGGCAAGACCTCTTTACTTACAGTCCTTCGCAATTTCCTGAGCGAGTCCCCAGGATTCCGTGCTTTTGACATCAGCCTCTCCCAATGGAAAAGGTTGCGCCAACTAGGCCAACTCTGGGAGGCGCTCGAAGAAGATCCTACTACCGACTCAAAGGAGAATGAAAAATGGGAGGAGCAGTACCAGCAGCTTCTCGCTAGCATGCCGTTCATCGACCTTTGGTTTGATGCGCAGAAAGGTGCCTACAGCCATGTCGCCCCCTTCATCACTTCGCTGAAATGGTCTGGTGGTGCCGTTGGAATAAGGGTAAGGCTTGAGCCCGTATCAGATGCCAATGACCTTCGGGAGCTGGCGTGGCGCTACCGCGAAGCACGCTCCTCCGTACGCAATCTCCCGAAAGATGGCCATGCCTGGCCGGTGGACTTACTTGACTACTGGCAAAGGCACTCTGCGGAGCTACGTCGTATCGCCGCTTACCGTCTCAACCCCGCACTTGGTCCTATGGTCGACAAAAAATGTCGGGACCCGCAAGAACTGCCGCCAGGCTCTCAGCCGGTGGAGCTATCGCTTTTGCGCAAACTCATCCGTGTGGATTTTGTGCCAGCCCAACGCGGACTTGGTTCCGAGGAGGATGAAGTAAGGTCGGAATCTGCGAACTCACGCCCGGGGCTGTTCTCGAGCCAGCTTTTGAAATTTGCTCGACAACATCTGAACATAGCCCCCGCTGGCCATGAAAATAGAGAAAATCTAGTAGCTGCAATCGCCAAGGCCCAAGCGGAGTTGGATGATTCAATTTACAACGCGCTGAAGCCGGCAATGGAAGACGTCGAAGTTTTGGGCTATCCGGGGCTGCATGACCCACAACAATTTCACTTCCGTACCCGCATCCAGACCTCAGACCTACTTGCCCACAGTACAGCCGTTCAGTATCGGCTAGACAAGACAGCAGTCGATGAGTCATTGCCTGAGCATTCAATTGGACTCGGCTATCAGAATTTGCAGTCGCTCAGCTTCATGCTCGTGTCGTTCCGCACTGCGCGTCTCAACCCGCCGCATGGTAGCCCGGCGGCAGTTCACCTGGTAATGGTTGAGGAACCCGAAGCCCACTTACACGTTCAGGTTCAACGCAACTTTTCATCGAACGCTCACGGGCTCATTCGCCCGAAAGAGCCGGCGCATAGAAACCTTCGCAGCCAGCTGCTAATCAGTACGCATTCGAGTCATCTGGCTCACGGGGATAGCTTCACTCGCCTGCGATATGTGAAACGCATGGTAAATACCGGCGCAGGGGAAAGGCCCAGTACAGATGTCATCAATCTGGGTGACGCCTTTGGCGAAGACACTGAGACCAGAACATTCGCTGAACGCTACTTTCAAGTCCAGCACACAGACCTTCTCTTCTCCGACGCAGCCATTTTCGTGGAAGGCACGGCGGAGCGAATGCTCGTACCGCTCTTCATCGAAAGAGATTTCCCCAAACTCGCCAAGAAATACGTTTCTTTCCTCGACATCGGTGGCAGCCACGCCCACCGTCTGAGACCGCTGGTAGAGCGACTGGGAATTCCTACGGCCGTTATTACCGACTTAGATCCCGTGGTACCAGTAAAAAACAAAAAGGATAAAATCGTCCGAGCGGCGGTGCATATCGCTGGTCAATCGGACCTCGAGTGCGGAAATGACACTCTCACTGCTTGGCATCCGAAGCTTGCTGACTTTCTTAGCTATGGAAGCCCAACGCCGGCCCAGCTGGAATGGACCTCTGATTCGGGAGCGAAGGTTCGTTTTGCGTGGCAGCTTCCCATTGCTGCAGCAAGCGACCAGTGGCCAAGCTCGTTCGAAGACGCGTTAATCCTCTCTAACATTGAGTGGTTCAAAGCGCTGGACGAAGAGATGGACGATGCAACCGGTAAAAAGAAAAAGCACCGCGGCACACTGGCGAAAGTCTTAGGCCTCGTATTAGACCACCCTAACCATACCGAGCTGCTGAAAGAGCTCCATGACATGCTGCGTGGAAGCTTCAGCAAAGGCGATTTTGCCGCAACCTTGTTTGAACGAGTGAGCGCTGGACAAGAACTAGCATGCCCCGGATACATTGCTGACGCACTCATCTGGCTGAGCGACCAACTCAATGTTGATTCCGGAGAAACCCCGTGACTACCGTGCCGCACCACCATAAAAATGACCTTGACGCTCACGTCGTCCAAGACATCTGCGGTTACATCACAGCCATTCCACCAAGCAGTTTCTTCCTTTTCGCCGGAGCGGGCTCTGGTAAAACCCGAACGCTGATTGAGGTTCTGCGCCGGATCACAGGGGTAGTAAAAGACGAAGCCGGCGGACGATATGGAGAGCAGCTCCGATCTCGTGGGCAGTCTGTCCGGGTCATCACGTACACAAAGAACGCGGCTGGGGTGGTCACTTCCCGACTTGGAGAAAATCTTCTCACCACTGTGTCTACTATTCACTCTTTCTGCTGGGAGCTCATAAAGGGTTTTGACGAGGATATTCGAGACGCCCAACTGGCACGTAGCGCTCTAGAGCTTGAAGAAGCTAAGGCTTATGCACGGGGCAAAAAAAGGGGCGAGTCGGACAAGGACCGGGACAAGTACGTCGAAATTGAAGCTAAGGCCGATGCGATCAGGAACACGGAAACGTTTCTCTACCACCCGGACCGGAACTCCTACGGGCACGGCGCGCTATCGCACACCGATGTCCTTGAAGTAGCAGCGTGGCTTATTCGGGAACGACCGACTCTGCAGCGAATCCTTGAAGACCGACACCCCCTCATCCTCGTTGATGAATCGCAAGATACGATGAAGGGAATACTCGACGCACTGTTCGATCTCTCAAAGAGCCGTCCAGGTGGCATCACTCTTGGACTCCTTGGCGATCATCGACAGCGCATCTATCCTGACGGCCACCACGACCTGCCCGCGCACGTACCTGAAAACTGGAAACGCCCCGCGCTACAGATGAATCACCGCAGCCAGGAGCGAATTGTCAGGCTTATCAATACCATTTGGGACGCCGACGTCGAAGGACGTACCCAGCCCAAAACTGGTCTGCCACAACATAATAGGACGGAAAAAAATAGCGGTACCGTTTGCATCTTCGTCGGCGACAGTCAGATAGATACCTCGGAAAAAACTCGGCTTGAAGCGAAGTGTGCGCAAGTCATGCTTGCTGAAACTGCCAGTTCGGCTTGGAGGGATGATGAGCGTGGTTTCAAAACGCTCGCGCTTGAACACAAGCTGGCCGCCAAGCGAGGCGGTTTCTTTGAGGTCTACAGCGCGATGGAGTTGCTAGATAAAGATGCCGCGACGCCTAAAACCAGCGGTGACCGAAGCGGGCCCTCTATGGTTCACCCCCTCCTTGGTCCGTTGCTAGAGCTGGCAGAATGCATGCAACCGGATGGCTTGCTCAATGAGTTTGCCGCTATGGATGTACTGCGCAGGCACGGCGCACTTGCAAACGTGCCCGAGGCCATCGAGGAGCGCGAGCGCGCGCAAGATGACATACACACTGCTGTTACCAATTTCATCAATGCTAGCGCCAATCCCGGAGCGACAGTGCGAGATGTCCTGACTCCGGTTCTCACCGCACGTCTCTTTGAAGCTGATTATCGACTGGTCCAAGCATACGGTGATCCATCACCTCCGCCGGAAAAGGCAAGAGGTGAGTCTAAGGAGGACCGACGTAAGCGAGGTTGGCATGACCTTTTCAATGCCCCCTGGCAGGAAATTTCTCGTTATCGCAGCTATCTCGGGGGAGAGGCGGAACTCGCAACTCATCAGGTGGTGAAGGGCTCCGAGTTCAAGCATGTCATGGTCATCATGGACGATGAAGAAGCCGCCGGTACGATGTTTTCCTACGACAAACTCTTTGGCGCTAAAGAGTTGAGCCCGACCGATCTGGAAAAAGCTGAAGAGGGCCAAGAGACTATCATTGACCGGACCCTGCGGCTTCTATACGTGACCTGCAGCCGCGCAGAGGAAAGCCTAGCCTTAGTACTATGGGCGAACAACCCTACCGCTGCAATTGACTCAATCAGAAGTTCCGGTTGGTTTTCAGTAGGTGAGGTTCGCACATTGAAATGACGGCGATCAAAATCCGGAATCGCTCCCAGTTTTGTGGACGGTGAGTGACCACTTTTGGCCGACTCCGGCCTGATTCGGCAGATTCAAAGCGGTCGGCTAGCAGGTACTGGCGGTTGTTTCCAGCGTTCAGGTACGTCAATTTGAGCGCTGAATTACTTCTCCCAACTAGGAAACGGTGCCTACAAAACCTACAGAACTTAGTTTCGTAGGTTTTGTAGGTGGCTTTGATGGTCTTTTGAGTGCACCCGTCGGGTCAAGGCAACGTTTTTCGCCAGACATAGCGTGTCGATGGGCGGCCACCTTTCTCACCGGCAACCTTGTAGCCAACGATGAAGTCGTGTTCAACCAGAATTGCGAGCGCATTATTCACGGCGTCTTGCGAGCCCAATCCCGTCCAATCCTTCTGACGCACCTCTCGGGCAGTAAATGCCTCGGGCAATTTCTGCTGGCGCTCCAGAATCAGTCGCGCAGCGATTAGTGGTGCGTTGATTGCCGCTCCGTACAGCCGCTGGGCGTGGCTCATCAGGTATTTCGCCCAGCTGATGGCGCGTTCAGTGGACTTAGCGCCCACGGCTTCCCGTCCGCCTTCAATCAGCTCAAATAGGAGGGCCAAGCCTGCAATGGTTTTCGGCATTTTCAGGTAATGGGATTGCAATGCGGGGTGAAGATGATCGCTCCGGCTTGCTTGCATGTGGGAGGTATACCAGGCGATAAACTTCTCCTGCGCTTCTGGAGTAAATCTGAGGGCAGAGTGAGGCTCATCAGGTATCTGGTCGAGCTGTTCGATAACCTCCGAGACGCGCTCAGCGGCGATTTTGTTCGGCCAACGGTCGATATAGCGCCACTCTCGAACATCGTCGGGATATACCGCCAGCTGCAGGCGCTGAATCAGGCCGTCATCCAGTTCGCCGCTGACGGCAGCGTTTACGAGGGACGCAATTCGTGAGGGTTGAATTCCACCGATCAACGATAAACAACATGACTTGATATAAATGGTTCCTCGGCCAACACGGTCATAGGTGAATGAGCCGATTTCTGCCTGTCACCAAGAGCTGCAATCGACCCGTAACGGACACTACGTTTCACCAGCGCTCAGGGGAGAAATTGCTGTCTGCCGATTCCATTGATTCGGCTGCCTTCCGCGGTTTTGGTGTCCAGCGTACTGGTCCGATCATCAGCAGCGATGATCTAGCCGGTGGCCTGGCCCTGGTTCGCGCAACGCGCCATGCTTGGCACTTGGCGGGGTTCTGGATAGCTCAGGAAGCAAATGAGCTATGCTTCCGCTGCAAGGCAACTACTGATGGCGCTGCTGATGCTGTCTGCTTTGGCGCGGGCGCTATCGACGTATTGGTTCGCCTCACTCGTTCCCGGCAGGGGAGCTTCATTAGCAGTCCACGTTCCTCTAATTTTCAGATTCGTGAATTCGTAAACTTGACCTACAGCAGACTGGCTTTGAGTCAGGGAAAAGGCTATTGCATAAGTTAGAGGCGTACCCATCGTCATTGGGACAATGAACGTCACCTGATCCTTACCCTGAACAGTGATTCTGGTCTTGGAGGGGTTGAACAACGGGGCGCCGTTAATCCCAGGCACATTCTGCGCAAAGCAGAACTGAAGTGCATCAGTGCCCGCCTGCTGGCCTGCCTTTGCGATCCTAATGGACTCTACGCTGTAACTGCCGTATTGATTTTTGACAATAGAAACGCCATCAGGCGCGGGCTGATAGGGTTTCACTTCCATTGCAGCACAGCCCACAAGCGATGCTGTGAGGGCGCAAACACCCAGAGCTGGGAAAATTTTCATGAAGTTCCATTTCCAAAAGATCCAAGAACCCGAAGGTATCAAATTGCCAGCTATCTGGTCTACGCCTACTCAGTAGTGTCGGTGCGATATGAGATCGATACCGGCAAGATAGTGGTCGCGTAGCCCGCAAGCGATGCTGCGGTGGCCAGCGGTGACCGCACGATTGCTGCCGTCGTGACCGTCAGTAATCGGCCAATAGCGGTCATCGACCGTCAACTAAAGCAGGGGCGACTCAACATGAGCGCCGGAAAAACTCTAGCTTTGGGCCTCGTCGTCAGCGCAGGCTCATACCCATCCTGGGTTAGCACCTTTGCTTTAATGTCAATGTGTTAACTGCGACAGCCGGGATAGTTGTCGCGGCTGATCTACGCGTTAAGGATTAGCCTCGGCCAAGCCTGCTTCAATGAAGCGCACCGAACTCTCCATGGCCTGCTGACCTTCTGGCAGCATGGTGGCGTAGAAGTGCCAGGCGTGGAACATCGCAGGCCATACTTCCAGGTTTACGCGAACGCGGTTATCAGCCAGGTGAGTTGCAAGGCGCATTGCATCACTCAACATCAGCTCGTTCTCGCCGATCTGCACCAGGATTGGTGGAAGACCGGTGACGTCCGCGAACACAGGTGAGGCCAGAGGATGATTGGCCAATGTGTCGCCTAGGAATGCTCTGGCGAGGATGTCCAGGACAGGCTTGGAGTTCAGAGGATCCAGACCTTCACGGTTGCTCATGGAAGCACCGGTGTGTTCAAGGTTCGCCCATGGTGAGATGGAGGAGCCAACCGCAGGCAATGGAAGCCCTTTCGACTTAGCAGCAACCATGATGCTGACAACCATCGCGCCGCCAGCCGACTCGCCAGAGAACGCAATTTTGTTAGCTGGGATTTTCTGCTCAAGCAGCCATTCGTAGGCGCGCAATGTGTCGTCAACAGAGGCTGGGAACTTGTGCTCAGGAGCAAGACGATAGTCTGGCATGTACACACGAGCACCGAGCATTTTCGCGTAATTGCCTCCGATGCCGTGGTAGCCGTCTGGACGACCTACAATGTAGGCGCCGCCGTGGATATACATCACTACTGCGTCAGTTTTGATCTCGTCCGGAGTAACCAGTGTGCCGGGTACGCCGCCCATGTTGACTGCTTCGAATTTAACGCCAGCTGGCGCTGGATTTTGCGCGAGCATTTTTGCGTAAGAGTCGCGGATGTCGCTCATTTTTGTGGTGGTATCAATTCCCTTAAGAACGGGTACCAGATCGCTAAGGCTGTTGGCCCAGGTTTGGACGGCTGCTTGGACTTTAGTGTTCATAATGACCTCAATTGATCGATGGGAGTGGATTAGCTAATTGAGATACTATGCTTAGTATTGGGGAATAGGGTTCCCCATAACAGGTGCTAAGCCGCCCGAACGTTGAGATCCTTGAGGCCCCATGGAACTCCATAACCTGAATGATATCGCAGCGTTTGTAAGCTCGGTAAACGCTGGAAGCTTCACTGCGGCGGCCAAGCAGCTTGGCCTTACGCGCTCTGCAGTGGGGAAGTCGATAGTCAGGCTCGAGGCTCGTTTACAGGTACGTTTACTGAATCGTACTACGCGCAGTTTAAGCATGACGGATGACGGCCAGGTTCTGTATGAGCGTTGCGTGGGCGTTCTTCAGGATCTGGACGACGTGGAGGATGCCCTTGCGTTTCGTCGTTCAACACCCAGTGGGCGACTGCGGATGAGCCTGCCGGTAGCATTAGGCAGACTTCATGTCCTTCAGCACATCGAGTGCTGTCTTAAGGATTGGCCCTCCTTGAGCGTCGATATCACATTTTCCGACAGGCTGGTCGATCTGATCGATGAGGGATTTGATTTGGCCATGCGCATCGGGCCACCGAAGGAAGACTCTCGGTTGCTCACGCGTACCGTGGCCTATCAACAAATGATTACCTGCGCTTCACCCAAGTATCTGGCTGAGCATGCCGAGCCCAAAACGCCTGAGGATTTGTCCGAGCACCAGTGCCTGCATTTCGTGAGCGGTGGGAGATTGCTTCCTTGGAATTTTCGCGTGAATGGTAGCTCCGTGCCCGTTACTCATGGTGGAAGGCTACAGATGGACAGTGCTGAGTCATTGCACCAGTCAGCTGTCGCTGGCCTAGGCATCGCGACTCTTCCTTCCTATGTGGTAAATGACGATTTGAGGAGCGGCAAACTCGTTCAATTGCTCGCAGGGTATGCAGAGGCCGCAGAGCCTATTCGGGTGATTTACCCTAGCAAGCGACATCTCTCTCCAAAAATTCGTCTCTTCATCGATAAGCTTGTGGAGGCTTGGTCGCCTTGTCCGCCATGGGAGCGTGATTCGGCAATTCCTACGTTTGCACCCTAAGCGAAGCCGTCTGGCTGAACCGACGCTCAGACACCCTAGATCACCTCGACCTTAATCATGGCGTCTGTATTTCCAACAGTTTACAACTCAAATATTTGAAGGGACGCTATTGGCCGCTCTCCGCCGATCACAACAGGCAGAAAACGGCCATCTCTGGTCACCCCTACCTAAGTGACAGCTCTAAATTCTGCGGCGCATTCTCCCTGGAGGCGCCCCATAAACCTCCTTAAATTTTTTGCTGAACGCCGCCTGCGATTGGTAACCAACCTGCAAGGCAATATCTTTTAATCCCAGATGCGAATGACTCAGCAGGCTGAACGCCAATTCCATACGGACTTGCGTAAGCAATACCCATGGCGACACACCAGCCACACGAACGAACGCCCGCATGAAAGATGCTCGGGACATGCACGCGATATCTGCTAGATTTTGGATGATCCACTCGTGCGCAGGATCAGCCAACATCGCCTGCCATACGGGGCCCAGACGTTTATCGCTGAGCAAGGCGAGCGTGCCGATGTCTTGGCCATGGCTAGATAGATGGGCGCGAAGGATCAGGGTGAATAACGCCTGAGAAAGAGCATCGAGCAAAAATTTTGCTCCAATCTGATCGCCGTCTGCTTCCCCGCGTAATAAATCGACCAGAGACTGTAATGGTCCATCCGCTGGGAGCGTGCCGCTGGGTATCAACAGGTAGTCAGGTAATGAAGCAAATAGCAACGAAGTTCGGTTGAAGTGAAAGCAGCCGCATAGCATGTCCAGATCCGCACTCACGCCGCCAATGCGATGTATGGGCAATATGCCAGCGTCGATACGCTTTGCCGATACCAATGTTGGCGCAACAGCTTTGCCCGGACTATGCAGCACATGCGGCGCACCACCCGGCAGGAGCAGAACGTCGCCGGCGCGCATAGAAAGACGCTGCCCGCTTGGAAGCTCCACCCGACACTCACCCGACAGCACCACGTGGTATGGCGCTTTGCCCAGCGCTTCCTGCTCATGCTCCAGGGACCAGTCACCCTGAAATTGGCAACGTAAATCCAGACTGCCACGAACATTGGCGAGGCTGATGAGCTTGTCGATCGAATTCATTTGAGCGCATCGCAGAAAAAACAGAGCGTATCGAACTAATCAAAATAGGACTAGGGCATACACTAAACAAGGTTAAACATTACACCCAACCCCCCTCAGGAGTTACCGCAATGTTCATTAACTGGTCCGAATTATTACCCTCCATCCAGAAAGCTTTCGGCGCGCTGGGCAAAAGTAATCCAAAAATGGTCAAAGCCTACATGGCCCTCGGAGAAGCCTCTGCCGAAAACGATGTGCTCGACACCAAGACCCGCGAATTGATCTCCATTGCAGTCGCCATCACTACACGCTGCGACGGCTGTATTGCAGCTCACACTGATGCGGCCATTAAGGCTGGTGCGAGCCGCGAGGAAGTGGCTGCGACCTTGGCCACTGCGATCTCGTTGAACGCAGGCGCCGCTTATATTTATTCACTGCGCGCTCTTGAGGCGTACGACACCTTGAAAAAATAGCTCTTTCGCCATAACTCCACCGGCCCCGCACACTTAAACGTGCCGGGGCTTACCTGATACATCCAGACGTCAGCCACTTGTTGAGACGATCGAACAATAACTTGAGCATGACGCACAAAAGCGTCTCGCGGCTAAGCCTCAGACTGGTTTCACATTCCAAATATTCGGATAAGTCTGATGCTCGCTTCATTCACTACATGGCTGCAATTCATCAGCAAGCTCGACACCCTTGGCACACACCTCATGAGACTGGCGATCGCCGTAGTTTTCTTGTGGATCGGGGCGCTCAAATTCGCGCCTTACGAAGCCGATAGCATTACCCCATTTGTCGCCAACAGCCCGTTTATGTCTTTTTTTTATGAACATCCCGAGGATTACAAGGCACACCTGACCCACGAGGGTGAATTGAATGCGGAAAAGCGCGTCTGGCAGACCGCAAATAACACATACATCTTTTCCAACGGCCTGGGCGTAGTAGAAATTCTGATCGGTCTGCTGGTGCTTTCCAACCCGATCTCGCGACGCGCCGGTCTGCTTGGTGGGGCGCTGGCCTTCGGTACACCGCTGGTGACCTTAACCTTCCTGCTCACCACACCTGAAGCCTGGGTACCGGATCTTGGTGATGGTGAACATGGCTTTCCATTCCTGTCTGGTGCAGGACGCCTAGTGCTCAAAGATCTCTTGATGCTGGCCGGCGCTCTTCCGGTGATGGCTGATTCCGCCCGTCAGTTATTGCAAGAGCGGCGCCCCTAGTTTTCTTTTAAAGCCTTGAAATCTGAATCGCCTCAAGCTTCGTAGATACCTCCGAGAGGCTGCTTGTGGCCGATTGCTGCATTTCGTAACGAGCAACAAACAACCGCTTGGGGTGAAGCAAGCGCCAAGGTCGATCCGTGGCATGCCGATAAGATACGGAATCGCTAGGATGACGAACACATGCGCAGCCTGACCGTGATGCTGGAGCAGCAGCACAAGTGCAGCAGCTGGACAAAGCATATGTGCCTCACCAGTTAAGAACTGGCTGTAGGCCTTGGTTTTTACTGAGTCCCTTAATGAGTACCTATTTCGTTTTTGTAGCTGCAAGTATTCAAGATTTTAATGGTCTTGGTTAAATTAGTTCGATTCCTGTCTCCGGCACCATTTAAAAAGCCATCCGGTCAATGCCGGGTGGCTTTTTCGTTCAGGGGCAGCACCAGGCACTTTGACGTCCGAAAATGGCGAGAATCGGCCAAAACGCGGTGCTATTCTGCGGACCATGAATACAGATAACCGCCTGTCAACGCCCAGTACCGCTGCCTGCGAAATCGCTCGCCTGAGCCGTGATGCGCGGTTTGACGGGGTGTTTTTCACTGCCATACTCAGCACCCGGATCTACTGCCGCCCCGTGTGTCCGGCCCGTGCGCCAAAAGCCGAAAACGTGGTTTATTACCCCAGCGCGGCAGCGGCTCAGGCCCAAGGCTTTCGCCCCTGTTTACGTTGTCGGCCCGAGCTGGCACCGGGTAATCAGCTTTGGTTGCAGGGCGAGCATCTGGTGTCGCGCGCCTTGACGCTGATTAATGAGGGTTACCTGGCAGAGCACTCGCTGGAAGAGTTGGCTGAGCGCATGGACATCGGTGCGCGGCAATTGCGTCGTCTGTTTGTTCACTATCTCGGGGCGCCGCCGATGGCCGTGCATTCCACCCGGCGCCTGCTTTTTGCCAAGCAACTATTGACCGAAACCGACCTGTCGATCACTGAAGTGGCAATGGCTTCCGGCTTTGGTAGTCTGCGTCGTTTCAATGCGGCTTTTGCCGAAGCCAATCATGCCGAACCCCGTGCCTTCAGGCGCAGTCCGAAGGCACGGGCAGACAAGGCGCTGGTGTTGCGCCTGGGCTATCGCCCGCCTTACGACTTTGCAGCCTTGCTGGGCTTTCT
The DNA here is from genome assembly GCF_035019225.1 of Pseudomonas sp. CCC4.1. NCBI lineage: Bacteria > Pseudomonadati > Pseudomonadota > Gammaproteobacteria > Pseudomonadales > Pseudomonadaceae > Pseudomonas > Pseudomonas sp. CCC4.1. Next base: position 28,979 of record NZ_JASJWL010000038.1, read on the forward strand.
GCAGACCCGGGCCTTGCCCGGTATCGAACGGGTCGATGGCCACAGTTATCAGCGGGTGTTTGGCAGCCCTGAAGCTCCCGGCTGGCTGAGGGTCAGCGCCTGGCCGGGTGAGCAGCATGCATTGCAGCTGGAGCTGCGCAATGTGCCACCGGGGCAGATGCTGGCGGTGGTCACGCGGATTCGGCGCATGTTCGATCTGGATGCCGACCCGCTGGCCATCGCCCGTACCTTGAGTGCCAGTCCGCTGCTGGCGCCTGTGATCGGGCGTTATCCGGGGCTGCGATTGCCGGGGGGCTGGGACGGTTTTGAAGTGGCGGTGCGGGCCGTGCTCGGGCAGCAAGTCAGTGTGGCTGCAGCGCGCACCCTGGCCAGTCGAATCGTGCAGCGCCATGGTGTTGCCATTGAAGCCGACAAGGGCTCGGGGCTGGATCGTCTGTTTCCCGGCCCTGAGCAGCTGGCGCAAGCCGATCTTGGGCAAATGGGCATAACCCAGGCGCGCATCAATACGATCCAGGGCATCGCCCGCGCCCTTGCACAAGGGCGTGTCGACTTCGCCGTGGAGCAACCCCTGGAGCGTTTTATCGAGCGCTGGGTACAACTGCCCGGTATTGGCGAATGGACCGCGCATTACATCGCCATGCGCGTGCTCAAACACCCAGATGCATTTCCGGCCGCCGATCTGATTCTGCGCCGTGAAGCCAACCCCCAGGGTGAGCCGTTAAGTACCAAAGCGCTGCAGGCACTGGCTGAAAGCTGGCGCCCGTGGCGGGCCTATTCCGTGATGTATTTATGGCGCGCAGCTACCGATTCGATTACAGCGCGCAAGGTGTGAACATGACGCAGATTTACTACGAACAAATGCCATCACCGATTGGGCCACTGTTTCTGGTCGCTGATGATGAAGGGTTGCGCGAAGTGCGTTTCGAGCTGGATCGCCGGCCCCATGTACCACAGGACGGGTGGGTGCATTCGCCACCAAAGCTTGCCGAAGTTCGCCGTCAACTGGAGGAGTATTTTGCGGGTGAGCGTCAGACGTTCGACCTGTTTCTCAAGCCGCTAGGCACCGACTTTCAGCAGTCGGTATGGCAGGCCCTGACCACCATTCCCTTTGCGGTAACCACCAGTTACGGCCAGATTTCACAGCAGATCCATCGGCCCAAGGCGTCCCGGGCAGTGGGAGCGGCGAACGGGCGCAATCCGATCCCGATCATCATCCCGTGCCATCGGGTGATTGGCAGCAATGGCACCTTGACCGGTTTTGCCGGAGGTCTGGCAGCCAAGCAATGGCTGCTAGAGCATGAGATCAAGTGCCGCCGGCACGGCTGATGCAAAACCTGTGCTTTTTGTGGGAGCGGGCTTGCTCGCGATGCGGGCACCGCGGTGTATCTGGCGAACCCCAGTGATGCCATCGCGAGCCAGCCCGCTCCCACAGCAAAGGTGTGCAGGGCTTACAGGCTCAACCGCATCGACAGATCCACCGCCTTCACATCCTTGGTCATGGCGCCAATCGAGATGTAGTCCACGCCGGTTTCGGCGATCGGACGCAAGGTCGACTCGTTGATACCGCCGCTGGCTTCCAGCATGGCCTTGCCCGCGTTCAGGCGTACCGCTTCGCGCATGTCATCCATGCTCAGTTCGTCGAGCATGATGATATCCGCACCTGCCACCAGCGCTTCATTCAGTTCTTGCAGGCTTTCCACTTCGATTTCAACCGGCTTGCCAGGGGCAATCTTGTGCGCGGCACTGATGGCTTGCGCGATACCGCCGCAGGCAGCGATATGGTTTTCCTTGATCAAAAAGGCGTCGTACAGACCAATACGGTGATTGTGGCAGCCACCGCAGGTCACCGCGTATTTCTGCGCCATACGCAAACCCGGCAGGGTCTTGCGTGTGTCCAGCAGCTTGACCCGCGTATCGGCCACCTGATCAGCGAGGTGCTGGGCATGGGTGGCGACGCCTGACAGCATTTGCAGAAAGTTCAGCGCGCTACGTTCACCGCTGAGCAGCGAGCGGGCCGGGCCTTCAAGATGAAACAGTACCTGGTCGGGGCTCACGCGATCGCCATCGGCCACCTGCCAATGCACGGCAACCCGAGGGTCAAGCTGGCGGAACACAGTGTCGACCCAGGCTGTGCCGCTGATCACTGCTGCTTCACGGGTAATGATCGTGGCTTTGGCCAGGCGCTCGGCCGGGATCAGCCGTGCGGTGATATCGCCGCTGCCAATATCTTCGGCTAACGCACGGCGCACGTTGGCTTCTATTTCGGCAGTGAGGTCGGCCAGGCGTAAATTCGGCATAACGAGCTCCACAAACAAAGTGCGCCGATTATAGGGGCATGCCACCGGTGAACCCAAGGTGTGCGAAGAGTCACATGCAAATACCTGCAATGTGCTGTTTTCGGCACTTTGAACATTAATTTGCACCTGCAATCACTCAAATGAAGAGTCCGCTGGTACAAGCGCCATCTTTTACAAGATAATCCGCCTTGCTATTGGCGCCATAGCTTTGACGTGCTGCCATTGCCCTAAATTCCGATTCACCGGCCAGTGCCCAATGCACTCGCCGGTTTCTGTTAGTGAGCGGCAAAAATGGCTCTGACCACGCGCGTTCACTGGCAAACGAAGAAATCCTTCCGGGAGGCCAGGATGCAAAATGACGGGAAAGTGGGGCCTGGGAGCAGGACCACTAAGGAGTTGGCGATGCACTCGCCGCTTACCCGCCTGCCTGTGATCCTGCTGCAGGTGCATGACAAGGCTGCGCAGCAGTTGCGCAACGAACTGCAGGTGCTGTTCGAAAATGCCGACCAGACCCTGTTTGAAATGGCCGACAAGGCGCAGAGCGATACCGATCAGAGCCTGTTCTTTGAGGCCATGCGCGATGTGCGGCTCAAACGAAAAAGCATTGAACGCGGTTTTCTTGAGCGTCTGTTCGATGCCTTTATCCGTCTGACCCTGCCTGATGTCAGTGAGCCAGCCCTGCAGGTCGTTCCCGCAGGGCATGCGGTGTTCTCGCTGATGGCCGATAACATTGAGCGCGCTCAAGTAACCAATGCAATGGTGACGAAGGTCCTGAGCCGTAACCAGCTGGCTTTGTGTCAGTTGAGCACACGCCTCAACACCCTGAGCTGCATGCCACTGGATGAACAGAACAACCCGCTGGGGCCGGCGATGCTGTGCGAATATTTTTTGCAGGCCGAACGTGACCAGGGCATGGACATCAAGGTCAAGCTGATCATGCTGCGCCTGTTCGACAAGTACCTGCTCAGTCAGACCGGGCAGCTGTACGCCGACGCCAACCAGCTGTTGATTGCCACCGGAGTGCTGCCAGATCTGTCGGACAGGGAGTCGTGCTGCGCCGCCAAAGCCGATATCCATGCCCAGGAGTTGCCAGGGGCGGGTGAGGATGCGAGTAACCTGATCGGGCTTTTGTTCGACTACATCAGCGATGATCGCAACCTTTCGCAGCCTTTGAAAAAACTGCTGGGCTTGTTGCGTGAACCCATGCTCCAGATCGCCCGGCGTGATCAGAACTTCTTCAGCTGTGACAGCCATCCGGCCCGGCGTCTGCTCAATGTCATGGCCGATGCAGCCATTGGCTGGGACGCCGGTGCCAATAGTTGCAACGATCCGCTGTACCGCAAGGTCGAGCACGTGGTGCTGCAATTGGCCCGGTACGCGGGCAATAATCCGGCGCTGCTTGAGTCGTTGCTGCATGATTTTTCGATGTTTACCCGCGGCGAGCGCAGCCGCACCGAGCTGCTTGAGCAGCGCACCCGTGATGCCGAACAGGTGCGCTGCCGCCCTGCGGTGCAGCACAACCCGGTGCGCTCATGGCCTTCACCGGTTCTCGATGAGCAAGCTCAGTTGGGGTTGTTGTTGGTCAGTCAGTTGCGGGTTGGGGCCTGGATCGAACTGCAAGAAGATGAGACCACCCGCCTGCGTTGCAAGCTGATTACGATTCTTGAGCCGGACGGTACGCATATCTTTGTAAACCGTATCGGGGCCAAGGTGCTGGAAAAAAGCCGCAACGATTTAATCGTGCACCTGCGCAATGGCAGTATCCTGCTGGTTGATGACCGCCTGTTGATCGATCGGGCTCTGGAGTCGGTGATAGACAGTTTGCGTCAGGCTGGCGGCGAGTAATCGCGTATAGCGCAGATTGCTCCCCATCGATGCGCGCATCGCGGCATACTGGGCCTTTGGTTTTGCCTGTTAAAGGAGCCTGTATGCAGATGGACCCCGCGAGCGGCTGGTTTCAAGGCGTGCGCCATTGCCCGTCACCCAACTTCAATGCGCGCCCGGGTGATGAAATCTCCCTGCTGATCATTCATAACATCAGCTTGCCGCCGGGGCAGTTCGCCACCGGTAAGGTCCAGGAATTCTTCCAGAATCGACTGGACGTCACAGAACATCCTTACTTTGAAGGTATAAGTGCCCTGCGCGTGAGCGCACATTTTCTGATCGAGCGTGACGGCACTGTTACCCAGTTTGTCTCCTGTTTTGATCGCGCATGGCATGCTGGCGTTTCGAGCTTCGAAGGACGTGAGACCTGCAATGATTTTTCTCTGGGCATTGAACTTGAGGGCACCGATGAGCTGCCTTTTACGGATGCCCAGTATCAGGCTCTGACAACCTTGACCCGACAATTGCAGATGCAGTTTCCTGCCATTACCCGGCACAGGATTTGCGGCCATAGCGACGTGGCGCCGGGACGCAAGACGGACCCGGGACCGGCTTTTGACTGGACGCGTTTTCGCAGCGCGTTGCAGCACACAGGAGATAAACAATGAGTTTTGTGGTGTTACTGCTGGCGATTGTGGTCGAGAAATTCTCGGGGCTGCGTCAGCGTCTGCAGCGTGATGGCGGCTGGTTGCGCGAGTTGCACAAACTTGAAACCAGCCCAAGGCTTGGCAACAAGCCATGGTGGGTGTTGTTTATCCTGATTGCCTTGCCTGCGGCGGTGCTGGGCTTGCTGCTGGTGGTACTGCATCCGGTGGCTTATGGCCTGTTGGCACTGCCGATACATTTACTGGTGGTGATCTACAGCCTTGGGCGTGGAGACTTGCTGGGGGGGCTCGGGCCGTTTCGTGATGCCTGGCGTCGTGGTGATTTGCAGGCCGCCGCCCATGTTGCCGAGCGTGACCTGAGCATAAATGCGGACAGCGGTGAGCAATTGCTGGAGAGGGTGCAGGGGCATTTGTTATGGCAGGCCTACCAGAGCTTCTTTGCGGTTATTTTCTGGTACTTCCTGCTGGGGCCGGTGGTGATCCTGAGCTATCGCCTGCTGGCCCTGGCGCAGGAGCACAGCCAAAACCCGGCGCTGGTGGAGCGTGCCGGGCAATTGCGCCATGCTTTTGACTGGTTGCCGGTGCGGTTGCTGGCCGCGAGTTTTGCCCTGGTGGGTAATTTTGCAGCGGTTAGCCGGGTGATGTTGCATGAGTTGCTGAGCTGGGACATCAGTGCTGCGCAGCTGATCAATAAAGCCGGCTGCGCAGCTGCTGAAATCCCTGCGCCACAGGCCGGGCCTGAGGGCGTGAGCAGCCTCGACACCCTGTGGGCCTTGCTGCTGCGGGCGGCGGTGTTGTGGTATGCGTGCTTCGCGGTGTGGGCGTTGTTGCTCTGAGATTACACAAGATCTGTAGCAGCCTCGCTCCTTCGGCAGCTGCTACAGGGGTATAAGTCAGCGCTTCCAGCCAAAGACTTCGCAGGCATTGGCTGTTGTCGCCTTTGCCAATTGCTCGGGGCTGATGCCCATTATCTCGGCCAGCGCCCGGCAAATATCAGGCAGGTACTGCGGGCTGTTGCGCTGGTTGGGGTACATGGCCGGGGCCATGCCGGGGGCATCGGTTTCCAGCACGATGGCGTCCAGCGGCAGATCAGGTAGCACTTTGCGCAAGCGCAAAGCTTGTGGCCAGGTGGCAGCCCCCCCCAGGCCCAGCTTGAATCCCAGTTTTATATATTCACGGGCTTCTTCGCGACTGCCTGAAAAGGCATGAACAATCCCGCCACGCTGAAGCTTGAAACGCTTGAGGGTGGCGATTACCTGCGCATGGCTGCGCCGAACATGAAGTAGGGCGGGCAGATTAAAGTCGGCGGCCAATTGCAACTGGGCTTCAAACAACTGTTGCTGGATCTGGCGGTCCAGCTCGGGCAAAAAGTAGTCCAGGCCGATCTCGCCCACAGCACACACCTGAGGATGCCCTGCCAGGCGGCTCAGCCATTGCCCCAGTTCAATCATATGCTCGGGGCGATGCTCATTGATGTACACCGGGTGCAGGCCAAACGCGGCATACAGTTGGCTGTCGGTTTGGATCAAGTCCCACACGCTCTGCCAATTACTCTGATAAACCCCCAGAACCACCATGCTTTCAACCCCCAGTGCCCGACTGCCCGCCAGTACCTGTGGGCGGTCGGCGTCGAACTCAGGGAAGTCGAGGTGAGTGTGGGTGTCGATCAGCTGCATGCTCAGGCCTGATGGATACGTTGTTTGAAGTTACGGGCAATGGCATGGATGCCGGGTACGTAGTTTTGCTCTTCAATCGCCGCCAGGGCCAGGTTCAGGGCTGTTTCGGCAATCAGCTTGTGTTGTTGGCCCATAGCATTGACTGGCAGCGGCAGGAAGTCCAGCAACTGGGTGTCACCAAACGTGGCAAGGCGCAATGGCGGGCGCTGGGTCGGGTGCTCCAGCAACGCGTCGAACATCCCTTGCAACAGCACATATGAAGTGGTGATCAGCGCTTCGGGGAAGTGGCCCTGGCGTGCCAGCAAATCATCAATGATCCGCCGTCCACATTCACGGCTGAACGCACTGCCGTGTTCGATCAGGACCTCGCCCTTGAACCCTTCGACCGCTTGCTTGAAACCCGCTTCACGGGCCTGGCTGACGCTCAGTTCGGGGCGCGCACCGATCAACACAATCTGGCGCGGCAAAGGCTGCAACAGACTGCGGGTCAATTGCAGGCTGGCTTCGCAATCATCACTGATTACCGAGCAGAAGCGCTCCGGCTCCAGGGTCCGGTCGATGGCGATGATGGGCATGCCCAGGTCCTGCAACTGGCGGTAGCTGTCATCTTCTGCGGGCAAGCAGCTGGCTACGAACAGGGCATCGCAGCGACGGGCACGAAACAGCTTGAGCAATTGGCGCTCACTGTCCGGTGCATCGTCGGAGCTGGCGATCAGCAACTGATAGCCGCGGGCACGGGCGCCTTGTTCGAGCTGCTTGGCCAGGCGCGCATAACTCGGGTTTTCGAGGTCCGGCAGGATGAACCCCAAGGTGCGCGTGTGTCGGCTGCGCAGCCCGGCTGCCTGCGGGTTGGGAGTAAAGCCGTGCTCCTCGACCACCGCACGTACGCGCTCGACCGTGCTGCTGCTGATGCGCTGCTGTTCGGCTTTTCCATTGATGACATAGCTGGCAGTCGTTACGGAAACACCTGCCAATTGAGCGATATCACTGAGTTTCACGCCGAAAATTCCTTATTTTTTGTAGTACATGTCGACATTGTGAACAATCCTAACCGATAAAGGCAGCCGACCATCGTCTGTCATGGGTGCGCTGTATTTATTTGCGACATCTACCCGCTGCCGCCAGGCAATACGACAAGTTGGACTTCAAGCGCGGGCAATTATGCAGTAACGTGCCGGGTATTCTTGATTAAACGTTTCAGCCTGCGCATTTAAAGGCCTCGAACCCGGCAGTGATGTGCTTGCCACGCATCAACTGACGCAGCACGGGAAGAGCGACCTAAGCTGACTTAATTCAAAACAATACCGGTTGCCATTGAGTACCGGAAAGGAGAACGCATGCTCGAGCTCACCATAGAGCAGATATCCATGGGCCAGACGGCTATGGACAAGTCTGCGGCGCTGCAATTGCTTGCCGATAAACTGGTCGCCGATGGCTTGGTAGCCGAAGGCTATCTGAGTGGCTTGCAAGCGCGTGAGGCTCAGGGTTCGACCTTTCTGGGTCAGGGCATTGCCATCCCCCACGGCACGCCCGAAACACGTGAGCTGGTGTTCACCACGGGCGTGCGCCTGTTGCAGTTCCCCGAGGGGGTGGACTGGGGTGATGGCCAGATGGTGTACCTGGCCATCGGTATTGCCGCAAAGTCCGACGAACATTTACGTTTGCTGCAACTGCTGACCCGTGCCCTGGGCGAAACCGATCTGGGTGAGGCCCTGCGTCGCGCCAGCTCCGCCGAAGCCTTGCTTAAACTGCTGCAGGGCGCACCACAGGAACTGGCGCTGGATGCACAGATGATCGGCCTGGGTGTGTCTGCCGATGACTTTGAGGAACTGGTATGGCGTGGTGCCCGTCTGTTGCGCCAGGCTGATTGCGTGAGCAATGGCTTTGCTGCCGTACTGCAGCAAGTCGATGCGCTGCCGCTGGGCGATGGCCTGTGGTGGCTGCATAGCGAGCAAACCGTCAAACGTCCGGGGCTGGCGTTTGTGACACCGGACAAACCGATGCGCTATCTGGGCCAGCCGCTGAGCGGTCTGTTCTGCCTGGCCAGCCTTGGCGAAGCGCATCAGGCCTTACTGGAGCGCTTGTGCGCGCTACTGATTGCCGGTCGTGGCCACGAACTGGGCAGTGCCACCAGCCGCCGTGCCGTGCTTGAAGTATTGGGCGGCGAGCTGCCGGCCGACTGGCCAAGTGCCCGTATTCCCTTGGCCAACGCCCACGGCCTGCATGCGCGGCCGGCCAAAGTGCTGGCGCAACTGGCGAAAAGTTTTGAAGGCGAAATCCGCGTCCGGATCGTCGATGGCCAGGATTCGGCGGTATCTGCCAAGAGCTTGAGCAAGCTGCTGAGCCTGGGTGCCCGTCGCGGTCAGGTGCTGGAATTTGTCGCCGAGCCGAATATCGCCAACGATGCGCTGCCTGCACTACTGGCTGCGGTCGAGGCGGGTTTGGGTGAGGAAGTCGAGCCGTTGCCGGCGTTGGCTGAAGCCGTGCCCGGTGTCGCCGAAATTGCCACGGTGCTTACCGCCCCGGCGGCTGGCAGCCTGGTGCAGGCGATTGCCGCATCGCCCGGCATTGCCATTGGCCCTGCCCATATACAGGTGCTGCAAACGTTCGATTACCCGCTGCGTGGCGAGTCTTCCGTGGTCGAGCGCGAGCGTCTGCAAAAAGCCCTGAGCGAAGTGCGCAAGGACATTGAAGGCCTGATTACGCGCAGCCAGTCCAAGGCCATTCGCGAAATTTTCATTACCCACCAGGAAATGCTCGACGACCCTGAACTTACCGATGAAGTGGATTCGCGCCTCAAGCAGGGCGAAAGCGCCGAAGCGGCGTGGATGTCGGTGATCGAGGCCGCTGCGCGTCAGCAGGAGTCCTTGCAGGATGCGCTGCTGGCCGAGCGGGCAGCGGACCTGCGGGATATCGGCCGTCGCGTGCTGGCCCAGCTGTGTGGCGTCGAAACCCCGGCCGAGCCTGACCAGCCTTATGTGCTGGTAATGGATGAGGTCGGCCCTTCTGATGTGGCGCGCCTTGATCCGGCGCGGGTGGCAGGCATTTTAACCGCCCGTGGTGGTGCGACCGCGCACAGCGCCATTGTCGCCCGCGCGCTCGGTATTCCGGCCCTGGTTGGCGCGGGCGAAGCGGTGCTGCTGCTGGCGCCGGGCACTGAATTGTTGATTGATGGCCAGCGCGGTCGCCTGCACGTCTCCCCGGATGCCGACGCCTTGCAGCGTGCCACCCAGGAGCGCGACAGCCGTGAGCAGCGTTTGCTGGCAGCCTCTGCCCAGCGCCACGAACTGGCCGTGACCCAGGATGGTCATGCGGTTGAAGTGTTTGCCAATATCGGTGAGAGCAAGGGCGTCGCCACGGCAGTGGAGCAGGGCGCCGAAGGCATTGGCCTGCTGCGCACCGAACTGATTTTCATGGCCCATTCGCAAGTACCGGACGAGGCGACTCAGGAAGCCGAATACCGTCGTGTACTCGACGGCCTGGCTGGCCGGCCGCTGGTGGTACGCACGCTGGACGTGGGCGGCGATAAACCGCTGCCGTACTGGCCGATCGAGAAAGAAGAAAACCCGTTTTTGGGTGTACGTGGCATTCGTCTTACGCTGCAACGGCCGCAGATCATGGAAAGTCAGTTGCGCGCCTTGCTACGTTCAGCCGACAACCGCCCGCTGCGTATCATGTTCCCGATGGTGGGCAGCGTGGCCGAGTGGCGTGCCGCCCGCGACATGACCGAGCGTTTGCGCCTGGAAATTCCAGTGGCTGACCTGCAATTGGGGATCATGATCGAAGTGCCGTCGGCTGCCTTGCTGGCGCCCGTGCTGGCCAGGGAAGTGGACTTTTTCAGCGTCGGCACCAACGACCTGACCCAATACACCCTGGCCATCGACCGTGGCCACCCGACCCTGTCGGCCCAGGCTGACGGCTTGCACCCCGCGGTATTGCAACTGATCGATATCACCGTGCGTGCGGCCCACGCCCACGGCAAATGGGTGGGCGTGTGCGGCGAGCTGGCGGCTGATCCGCTGGCCGTGCCTGTGCTGGTGGGCCTGGGCGTGGATGAGCTGAGCGTTTCGGCGCGCAGCATCCCCGAGGTCAAGGCGCGGGTACGCGAGTTGAGCATGGATCGTCTGAAAACCTTGGCCGCCGAAGCGTTGAGCGTGGGCAGCCCGGATGAAGTTCGTGCGTTGGTGGAGGCGCTCTGATGGCCCGTATTCTGACTGTCACCCTCAACCCGGCACTGGACTTGACCGTGCGTCTTGGGCAACTGGCCCCGGGGGAGGTTAACCGTAGCCCGCTGATGCTGACCCATGCTGCCGGCAAGGGCCTGAACGTGGCGCAAGTACTGGCCGATCTGGGCCACACGCTGACGGTAAGTGGCTTTTTGGGTGAGGACAATGCACAAGCATTCGATGCCCTGTTCAAGCGTCGCGGTTTTGTCGATGCCTTTATCCGTGTGCCGGGCGAAACCCGCAGCAATATCAAGCTGGCTGAAGACGATGGCCGCGTCACCGACCTCAACGGGCCGGGGCCGCAGGTTGACGCACAGGCGCAGCAAACCTTGCTCGATACCCTTGAGCGCATTGCTCCCGGGCATGACGCGGTCGTGGTGGCTGGCAGTTTGCCCCGAGGCGTCAGCCCGCAATGGCTGCACGATCTGCTGCTGGGCTTGAAGGCTCAGGGCCTGAAAGTGATCCTGGACACCAGCGGCGAGGCCTTGAAGCAGGGCCTGGCAGCGGGGCCGTGGTTGATCAAGCCCAACACCGAAGAACTCAGCGATGCGCTGGGCCGCGATATCAGCGACCTTGCAGCCCAGGTTGCAGCCGCAACCGCTTTGCAGGCACAGGGCGTTGAGCACGTGGTGATTTCCCACGGTGCAGAAGGCGTGAACTGGTTCAGCCGTGGGCCGGCCTTGCAAGCGTTGCCGCCCAAGGTCAGCGTCGCCAGCACGGTGGGCGCAGGCGACTCGCTGCTGGCGGGCATGGTCCACGGTTTGCTCAGCGGCCATAGCCCCGAGCAGACCCTGCGCACCGCCACTGCCATTGCGGCAATGGCCGTTACTCAGATCGGTTTTGGTATCAGCGATGCAGCGCACCTGGCGACGCTCGAAAGCGGCGTTCGCGTTCGCCCCCTGACAGAAGAATAAAAGGAATCCACATGAAATTAGCCATTGTGACGGGCTGCCCCAACGGCATGGTGACCAGCGTGCTGTGCGCCCGTTTGCTTGATGCGGCGGCTCAGCGTCAGGGCTGGAGCACCAGCGTTGAAGTCCACGACCCCAAGCACCCTGAACGTCAGTTATCGGCGGCGACCATCGATGAAGCCGAGTGGGTGTTGCTGGTCAGCAGTACGCCGCTGGATATGCAGCGTTTTATCGGCAAGCGTGTGTTCCAGAGCACGCCTGCCCAGGCCCTGCAAGATGTAGAGGCGGTGTTGCAGCGTGGCGTGGAGGAGGCCGAGGTCTACGTTGCACCTGCGCCAACAGCTGCAGTTGAAAACGCGCAGAAAGCTCCAAAAATCGTCGCCATCACCGCCTGCCCGACAGGCGTGGCCCATACCTTTATGGCAGCCGAAGCCTTGCAGCAAGCGGCCAAGCGTTTGGGCTACGACTTGCAAGTCGAGACCCAGGGTTCGGTAGGCGCGCGCAACCCGTTGAGCGCCGAAGCCATTCGCGACGCCGATGTGGTGTTGCTGGCGGCGGATATCGAAGTGCCGACCGAGCGTTTTGCCGGCAAGAAAATCTACCGTTGCGGCACAGGCATCGCCCTCAAGCAAGCCGAAGCCACCCTGAACAAGGCGTTGAGCGAAGGCAAGCAGGAGAGTGCCGCCGCTGCGGGCGGGGCGCCTGCCAAGCAGGAGAAGGCCGGGGTCTACAAGCACCTGCTGACGGGTGTGTCCTTTATGCTGCCGATGGTGGTGGCAGGGGGGTTGCTGATCGCGCTGTCTTTCGTATTTGGCATTGAAGCTTATAAAGAGCCCGGCACGCTGGCGGCGGCGCTGATGCAGATCGGTGGTGACGCCGCCTTCAAACTGATGGTGCCGTTGTTGGCGGGTTATATCGCCTACTCGATTGCCGACCGCCCGGGCCTGGCGCCGGGGATGATCGGCGGGCTGTTGGCGAGCACCTTGGGGGCCGGGTTTATCGGCGGGATTATTGCCGGTTTTATCGCCGGTTACTGCGCCAAGGCGATCAATCGCTATGCGCGTCTGCCGCAAAGCCTTGAAGCGCTGAAACCGATTTTGATCATCCCGTTGTTCGCCAGCCTGTTTACCGGTCTGGTGATGATTTACGTGGTGGGCAAGCCGGTTGCCGGGATGCTTGAGGGCCTGACCCATTTCCTCGACAGCATGGGTACCACCAACGCCATCCTGCTGGGCGTATTGCTGGGCGGGATGATGTGCGTTGACCTGGGTGGGCCGATCAACAAGGCGGCCTATGCGTTTTCGGTGGGGCTGCTGGCTTCGCAAAGTTATGCACCGATGGCGGCAACGATGGCGGCGGGCATGGTGCCGCCGATTGGCTTGGGTATTGCCACGTTCCTGGCGCGCCGCAAGTTCGCCCAGACTGAGCGTGAGGCGGGCAAGGCGGCGCTGGTGCTGGGGCTGTGCTTTATTTCCGAAGGTGCCATTCCATTTGCTGCCAAGGACCCGCTGCGGGTGATTCCGGCGAGCATCGTGGGGGGCGCGTTGACGGGGGCATTGTCGATGTACTTCGGTTGCAAGCTGATGGCACCGCACGGTGGCTTGTTTGTATTGCTGATTCCAAACGCGATCAACCATGCGCTGCTGTACTTGTTGGCGATCGTGGCGGGCAGCTTGGTGACGGCGGTGGTGTACGCGGTGATCAAGCGTCCGGAGCCGGTTGAGATGGCGCTGGAGACGGCCAAAGCATAACTCAATCCCCGCTCCCACAATGTCACCGCAAATCCAGTGGGAGCTGGTTCGCCTGCGATGCAGGCACTGGGGTCTGTCAGGCAA
>NZ_JASJWL010000039.1:0-41811 GCF_035019225.1 Pseudomonas sp. CCC4.1
CCACACGAATTGCTTGATTCAATTGTTAAAGAGCGGTTGGTCAGCTATTCGCTGTACCGAGGCGCGCATTCTACAGCAGCCTCTGTTGCTGTCAAGCGGTTATTTTAAGATGTTTTCAAAGTTTCCTCTGTAACATCAACCACTTGCGCTTTCGATCTCTCGTTAGCGGGAGGCGAATTCTACAGCGTTACACACTGCTGTCAACACCTCATTTCCTGCTTCGATGACTTGAAGCTGACACCGCCGAAAACCATCCAACTCATTGAAACTCAAGGAGTTTTCCGTTTCGACTGCGCCGGAAGTGGGGCGAATTATAGACAGTTACAAAACTGAGTCAAGGACTAATTGAGCGACTCTATCACTTAATCCAGAAACACCCGTAATACAGCTATATAGAGGGGGCTAACGCCCCCTCTATATAGCTACACAACACCCGACCGCCTTAAAGCCTCCACCGCTGCTGCCTTCAACCCCAGTACCTGCTCCAGCACCTGCCGGGTATGCTCACCCAGCAAAGGAGGAGCATTACGATACTCCACCGGGGTTTTGGACAACCGGATAGGGCTCGCCACTTGGGGTACCAGCCCCGCCAGCGCATGGGGCAACTGCATCGCCAACCCTCTGGCCTGAACCTGAGGATCAGCAAACACCTGCGCCAGGTCATTGATGGGCCCACAAGGCACGCCGACAGCCTCCAACTGTGCAACCCACTGAGCGGTGGTTTTAAACACCGTTGCCTGCCTGATAAGCGGTACCAGCTCCGACCGGTTCGCCACACGCAACTTGTTGGTAGCAAAACGTGGATCATCGACCCACTCGGGTCGGCCAGCTACTTCAGCAAACTTGCGGAATTGACTGTCATTTCCCACAGTAAGAATGAAGTCACCATCTGCCGTCGGAAAATCCTGATAAGGCACGATGTTCGGATGGGCATTACCCAGGCGTTGCGGAGCCACACCTGTAGTCAAATAGTTCATCGCCTGATTAGCCAAACAAGCGACCTGCACGTCCAGCAACGCCATATCTATATGCTGCCCGCCACCATCATGCTGACGATGGGCAAGGGCTGCCAGGATCGCAACCGTCGAGTAGAGCCCGGTCAAAATATCTGTCAGCGCAACACCCACCTTCACCGGCCCCGCACCCTCCTCACCCTCAGGCCGCCCGGTCAGGCTCATCAACCCACCCAGCCCCTGAACCATAAAGTCATAGCCGGCCCGCTTGGCATAAGGGCCAGTCTGACCGAACCCCGTAATCGAGCAGTAGATCAAGTCCGGATTCAATACCTTGAGCGACGCGTAGTCCAAGCCATACGCCTCCAGGCCACCCACCTTGAAGTTCTCGATCAGGATGTCGGATTTGGCTGCCAGCTCGCGAACCAGTTGCTGGCCTTGCGGCTTGGTGAAGTCAATAGTTACCGATTGCTTGTTGCGGTTGGCTGACAAGTAATAGGCAGCCTCCCCCGTACTCTCACCATAAGCATCTTTAAGGAAGGGGGGCCCCCAGGCCCGGGTGTCATCACCATTGCCCGGGCGCTCAACCTTGATTACCTCAGCCCCCAGGTCAGCCAGTATCTGCCCCGCCCACGGTCCCGCCAGCACACGAGACAAATCCAACACCCGCAAATGCGATAAAGCACCCATGAGCCGAGCTCCTGTTAATAGAACGCCTGAAGACCGGTCTGCGCACGCCCAAGAATCAAGGCATGCACATCATGCGTGCCTTCATAGGTGTTCACGACTTCCAGGTTGACCAGATGGCGCGCCACGCCGAACTCATCGGAGATTCCGTTGCCACCCAGCATGTCGCGAGCCATGCGTGCGATATCCAGGGATTTGCCACACGAGTTGCGCTTCATGATCGAAGTGATCTCAACCGCCGCGGTACCCTCATCCTTCATCCGCCCCAGACGCAGGCAACCCTGCAGGGCCAGCGTAATCTCGGTCTGCATGTCAGCCAGCTTTTTCTGGATCAGCTGGGTCGCAGCCAAAGGCCGGCCAAACTGATGACGGTCAAGGGTGTACTGGCGCGCGGTGTGCCAGCAGAACTCGGCTGCGCCCAGCGCCCCCCAGGAGATGCCGTAACGAGCCGAATTAAGACAAGTAAAAGGACCTTTCAGGCCGCGCACATCCGGAAAGATGTTCTCTTGCGGCACAAATACGTTGTCCATGACGATTTCGCCGGTAATGGACGCACGCAAACCGACCTTGCCGTGAATCGCAGGTGTAGTCAGACCCTTCCAGCCTTTTTCAAGAACAAAGCCACGAATGTCGCCTTCATCGTCCTTCGCCCACACTACAAACACATCGGCGATAGGGCTGTTGGTGATCCACATCTTGCTGCCCGTCAGGCTGTAGCCACCCTCTACCGAACGCGCACGGGTAATCATCGCACCAGGGTCAGAGCCGTGGTTTGGCTCAGTCAGACCGAAGCAGCCAATCCACTCGCCAGATGCCAGCTTGGGCAGGTACTTCTGCTTCTGCGCTTCGGTACCGAACTCATTGATCGGCACCATTACCAGGGAGGACTGCACGCTCATCATTGAACGGTAGCCCGAGTCGACACGCTCCACTTCGCGGGCAATCAGGCCGTAGCTGACGTAGTTAAGGCCACTGCCGCCGTACTGCTCAGGGATCATCGCGCCCAGCAAACCGGTCTCACCCATCTCACGGAAAATTGCAGGGTCGGTCTTCTCATTGCGGAAAGCCTCAAGTACACGCGGCGCCAGTTTGTCCCGAGCAAACTGCTCGGCACTGTCGCGCACCATGCGCTCTTCTTCAGTGAGCTGCTGATCCAGCAACAGTGGATCAATCCAGTTGAAGCTTGCTTTACCCGCCATGAGAGAACCCTCGCGTAATAGATCAAATATCGTGCACTGATCCTAGGCTCCCTCTATATAGAAGGACAAACGAGGATTCGACACGATGCTGTGATAATTTCTCACTCCGTGAACCACATGAAAGCCATTTCTGACTGTATTTAGTGAGGAAGCCGTACATGCGCCGCAAGATCCCCAGCACAACCGCCCTGATCAGCTTCGAAGCGGCTGCGCGCCATGAAAGCTTTACCAAGGCCGCACAAGAGCTTTCCATCACTCAAGGGGCTATTTGCCGACAGATCGCCAGCCTGGAAGAGTTTCTGAGTGTAGAACTGTTCCGACGCTCCAAGCGTGGCGTAAAACTGACAGAAGCCGGCATCTCCTACAGTAGGCGCATTGCAATCCAACTGGATGCTGTAGAACGGGACACGCTGTCCGTCATGGGCCAACAAGGCGCCAACGTGATCGAACTGGCCGTGGTGCCCACCTTCGGCACGCAATGGCTGCTGCCCCGGCTCAAGGACTTCCAGCAACAGCACCCGGATGTCACGGTCAACCTGACCAACCGCACACGCCCTTTTCTGTTCGCAGATACCGACTTCGATGCTGCCATCTACTTCGGTGATGCTGACTGGTCCGGCACTTCGTCCTACCGCCTGATGGGAGAAAACCCGGTACCCGTGTGTAGTCCTAACCTGCTGGGCCCGCATAAGAGCCTCTCCCCGCACACCCTCGCCGAACTCCCCCTACTGCAGCAAACCACCCGCCCCTACGCCTGGCGCCAATGGTTCAACGCCCAGGACATAAATGTGCCACGCGACATGAGCGGCCCACGTTATGAGCTCTTTTCAATGCTGGCTCAGGCGGCCATGCATGAAATGGGGGTCGCCCTGATTCCGCCCTTTTTGATTCAGCGCGAATTGGCCGAAAAACGCCTGGTGATTGCCAATGACAGCAGCCTGCCCAGCACCAGGGCTTACTACCTGATGATCCCCGAACGCAAAATTGAGTCGGCTTCATTGCAGGCCTTTCGAGACTGGCTGATCAAGCAGGCCGAGGGCTACAGCCTGATTTAAAGGATCGCATCGTCCGCACGAACTATGTAGCGCAGCATAAAAAGTCACTACATATATAAGTAAATGTCGCGTTTTGACACTCGGGACTTTGGTCTAACTGGACAAACCTGCAGGCCAGTAACCACGCGGCCTACAGGGTATTTCTCAAAGTTATGCAGCGATAACCAAAAGAAATCTGAAAAAAACTCAAAAAAACGTCAAATCTTCTGTAAGCCACGTATTTAAAGGCATGCAGCCGACCATTGCGACATTCGGTCACTGCATGACTTGTAGTTTGTATCTCGTCATCCTCCATAAGTCCTTGAAGGGTAAAAAAATTGCCAGCAGAATGCCCCGCCCCACCCATACTTTTGGTGGGATCGTGCTGATCGGCCGCCCCAGTCGCACCATCCGTAGTGCGCTGGCTTTCTTATAAAAGATCACGCAGGAGATATGACGTGCACATTGGTGTTCCTCTCGAAACCCATACGGGTGAAACGCGGGTTGCTGCAACCCCGGAAACCATCAAGAAGCTGATCGGCCAAGGCCATAAAGTGACTGTTCAAAGCGGCGCCGGCGTTAATGCCAGCGTTATCGACAGTGCTTATGAAGCCGCCGGCGCAACTATTGGCAACGCTACAGATGCTTTCGGCGCAGAGCTGATTCTCAAGGTTGTCGCCCCCAGCGACAGCGAACTGGCCCTGATCAAAACCGGCACCGTGCTGATTGGCATGCTTAACCCGTTCAGCAATGAAACCATTGCCAAACTGGCCGAGCGCGGGATCACCGCCTTCTCTCTCGAAGCTGCTCCACGAACCTCTCGTGCGCAAAGTCTTGATGTGCTGTCATCCCAAGCCAATATCGCCGGCTATAAAGCCGTCCTGATCGCCGCTCACCACTATCCGCGATTTATGCCGATGCTGATGACCGCCGCCGGTACCGTCAAAGCCGCTCGCGTGCTTATTTTGGGTGCCGGTGTTGCAGGTTTGCAGGCCATTGCCACCGCCAAGCGCCTGGGTGCCGTAATCGAAGCCAGCGATGTGCGACCTGCGGTTAAAGAGCAGATCGAATCGCTTGGAGCCAAGTTTGTCGACGTGCCTTATGAGACCGACGAAGAACGCGAGTGCGCCGTTGGCGTAGGCGGCTACGCCCGCCCGATGCCTGCCAGCTGGATGCAGCGCCAGGCACTGGCCGTGCATGAGCGCGCCAAGCAGGCTGACATCGTGATCACCACAGCCCTGATCCCGGGCCGTAAAGCCCCGGTGCTGCTAAGCGCAGAAACCGTAGCCCAGATGAAGCCGGGCTCAGTGGTCATCGATCTGGCTGCAGCCCAGGGCGGTAACTGCCCGCTGACCGTCGCCGATCAGGTCGTGGTTGAACACGGCGTAACCATCGTCGGCCACACCAACCTGCCCGCCATGGTTGCTGCGGACGCCTCGGCACTCTACGCCCGCAACCTGCTGGACTTCCTCAAGCTGGTCTTCACCTCCGAAGGGCAGTTCCAGATCAACCTTGAAGACGACATCGTCGCCGCGTGCCTGATGTGCCGCGACGGTCAAGTCGTGCGCAAAAACGGCTGAGGACAATAATAATGGAAGAGCTCATCTCCCCCGGTATCTACAACCTGATCATCTTCGTGCTGGCCATCTATGTGGGCTATCACGTGGTCTGGAACGTTACACCTGCGCTGCACACCCCGCTGATGGCCGTTACCAACGCCATCTCGGCGATCGTGATTGTAGGCGCCATGCTCGCCGCCGCGCTGACCGTTACCCCCCTGGGTAAAACCATGGGCACCCTGGCAGTCGCGCTGGCTGCCGTAAACGTATTCGGTGGATTTTTGGTCACCCGGCGCATGCTGGAAATGTTCAAGAAGAAAGCACCTAAAGCCAAAGAAGAGGTGCGCAAGCCATGAGCATGAACCTGGTTACTGTTCTGTATCTGGTTGCGTCGATCTGCTTCATTCAGGCCCTCAAAGGCCTGTCGCACCCCACCACCTCTCGTCGCGGGAACCTGTTCGGCATGCTCGGCATGGGTCTGGCGATCATTACCACGGTTGGCCTGATCTACAAGCTGGGCGCCGAGATTGCCACCGCTGGTATCGGCTACGTCATTGTTGGCCTGTTGGTCGGCGGTACAGCAGGCTCGATCATGGCCAAGCGTGTCGAGATGACCAAAATGCCTGAGCTGGTTGCCTTCATGCACAGCATGATCGGCCTCGCGGCGGTATTTATTGCCATTGCAGCCGTGGTCGAACCGCAATCGCTGGGCATCGTCAAACACCTGGGCGACGCCATCCCGGCGGGCAACCGTCTGGAGCTGTTCCTGGGCGCGGCCATTGGTGCAATCACCTTCTCCGGTTCGGTGATCGCTTTCGGCAAACTCTCGGGCAAGTACAAGTTCCGCCTGTTCCAGGGTGCACCGGTACAATTCGGCGGCCAGCACAAGCTCAATCTGGTACTGGGCCTGGCCACGCTGGGCCTGGGCATCACGTTTATGCTGACCGGCAACCTCAATGCTTTCGCGCTGATGCTGGCTCTGGCGTTCGTGCTGGGTGTGCTGATCATTATCCCGATTGGCGGCGCCGACATGCCGGTGGTGGTGTCGATGCTTAATAGCTACTCGGGGTGGGCGGCTGCCGGTATCGGTTTCTCGCTGAACAACTCGATGCTGATCATTGCCGGTTCGCTGGTAGGTTCTTCGGGCGCGATCCTGTCGTACATCATGTGCAAGGCGATGAACCGTTCGTTCTTCAACGTGATCCTCGGCGGCTTTGGCGGTGCAACCGACGTCGGTGGCCCGGCCGGTGCGCAAGAAGCCCGCCCGGTGAAATCCGGCTCGGCGGACGACGCCACCTTCCTGTTGACCAACGCCGACACCGTGATCATCGTCCCGGGTTACGGCCTGGCCGTGGCACGGGCACAACACGCACTTAAAGAGCTGACGGAAAAGCTGACTCACCGCGGCGTGACCGTGAAGTACGCGATTCACCCGGTTGCGGGCCGCATGCCAGGCCATATGAACGTACTGCTGGCCGAGGCCGAAGTGCCTTACGACCAGGTGTTCGAGATGGAAGATATCAACTCCGAGTTCGGCCAGGCCGACGTGGTGCTCGTACTGGGCGCCAACGACGTGGTCAACCCGGCGGCCAAGAACGATCCAAAATCGCCGATTGCCGGCATGCCGATCCTCGAAGCCTATAAAGCCAAGACTGTCATCGTGAACAAGCGCTCAATGGCCAGCGGCTATGCCGGTCTGGATAACGAGTTGTTTTACCTGGATAAAACCATGATGGTCTTCGGTGACGCCAAGAAAGTTATTGAAGATATGGTTAAAGCTGTCGAGTAACATCGCGCACCAACGCAACATCGAGAACCCCGGCGCTCTATTGGCCGGGGTTTTTCTTTTTCCAAGGAACCCGACCAAAGGCTCTAAATCGGCCGCTGGCATTCGACCATGGTAGCGGGACGCAAGGCTCTGAAAATGAATAGACTGCGCCTCTTGCTTCCGTTGCCCGAGATAACAATCCATGTACCGTGAACGTATTCGCCTGAACTCCCTGCACGATAAGGTCATGAGCGCCGAAGAAGCCGCCGCCCTTATCCAAGACGGCATGACTGTCGGCATGAGCGGTTTTACCCGTGCCGGCGAAGCCAAAGCCGTCCCCCAGGCCCTGGCCGAGCGGGCCAAGAAGTCGCCGCTGAAAATCACCCTGATGACCGGCGCCAGCCTGGGCAACGACCTCGACAAGCAACTGACGGAAGCCGGCGTATTGGCCCGGCGCATGCCGTTCCAGGTAGACAGCACTCTGCGCAAGGCGATCAACGCCGGTGAAGTGATGTTTATCGACCAGCATTTGTCCGAAACCGTTGAGCAGTTGCGCAACAATCAGCTCAAGCTGCCGGACATTGCAGTTATTGAAGCAGTGGCCATTACCGAACAAGGTCATATTGTTCCGACGACATCCGTGGGCAACTCCGCCAGCTTCGCGATTTTCGCCAAGCAAGTGATCGTCGAGATCAACCTGGCGCATAACCCGAACCTGGAAGGTCTGCACGACATCTATATTCCGACCTACCGTCCGACGCGCACACCGATCCCGCTGGTGAAGGTCGACGACCGTATCGGCAGCACCGCAATCCCGATCCCGGCGGAAAAAATCGTCGCCATCGTGATCACCAACAAGCCGGACTCGCCATCCACCGTGTCCGAGCCGGACAGCGAAACCGACGGTATCGCCTTTCATCTGATCAACTTCCTTAAAGCCGAAGTTGAAGCCGGGCGCATGACCAACAAGCTCGGCCCGCTGCAAGCCGGTATCGGCAACATCGCCAACGCGGTGATGTGCGGCCTGATTGACTCGCCGTTCGAAGACCTGACCATGTACTCCGAAGTACTGCAGGATTCGACCTTCGACCTGATCGACGCGGGCAAGATGAGCTTCGCTTCGGGCAGCTCCATCACCCTGTCGGAGCGTCGCAACTCGGACGTATTTGGCAATCTGGAGCGCTACAAGGACAAACTGGTCCTGCGCCCGCAGGAGATTTCCAACCACCCTGAAGTGGTTCGTCGCCTGGGTATCATAGGCATCAACACCGCCCTGGAGTTCGACATCTACGGCAACGTCAACTCCACTCACGTGTGCGGCACGCGGATGATGAACGGCATTGGCGGTTCGGGTGACTTTGCCCGCAACGCGCACCTGGCGATCTTCGTGACCAAATCCATTGCCAAGGCGGGTGCGATCTCCAGCGTGGTGCCAATGGTCAGCCACGTTGACCACACCGAACATGACGTCGACATCCTGGTTACCGAACAGGGTCTGGCCGACCTGCGTGGCCTGGCGCCGCGTGAGCGCGCACGGGTCATTATCGACAACTGTGTGCACCCGGACTTCCGTGAAGCTCTCAATGACTACTTCGCCAAGGCCTGTGCGATTGGCGGCCACACCCCGCACATCCTGCGCGAAGCCCTGAGCTGGCATATCAACCTGGAAGAAACCGGGAAAATGCTGCCGTAACCCGCGAGCTAGACAGCCGCTGACGTAAACACTGTTACGTCAGCGGCTTTTTTATGCCTTATATTTCAAAAACTGTACTGCTGTACTGGTCATTTCCCACCCGTAACACTCACTTTGACTCACCTTCGGGCCAATTTCGCACCACTTAGGTGCGGACAGGTACAGTTGAGTCTATTTGTGCCCGTACAGCGTGCATAAACAGTTAACTGGCCCATCGCAATACAGCCGAACTGTATCTAGAGACCCTGGACAAAGAGGAGGATCATTGGCATCAGTTAAACCACTAGCCAATGCCGCCACAAGCGGAAGGATGTCACCATGGAACGTACACTCAGTTCCGAACTGTTCAGCGAAAGCAGCACTGTAAACTCCCAGGCTTCCATGCCTTTGCGCGCACTTGCCAACCTGATGTTGTGGCAGCGCCGCATCTCCAGCCGCCATCAACTGGCTCGCCTGGACTCGCGTCTTCTGGCTGATGCCGGGATTAGCGAAGCACAGCGTTACGAAGAGCTGAGCAAGCCGTTCTGGCGCTGATTAGCGCTCGCTGGCCCTGACCACCGGTCCACCGCCAGCAACCTGAATTGAAAAAACAAAGCCCGTCGCGGATTACCGCTGACGGGTTTTGTCGTTTTAGGGCCGAGTTTTGCCCACTTGCAAAGTGACAAGTACAGTTTTAAATTAATTGAAATACCACAGGTACAGTTTGCTTGATACCTGATTCAGAGCACCCTGATACGCGCTTCGGACAAAACAACCTTTGCCTGAAGCAACCCTGAGCCTACTATTCGGCCCATAACCGTCTATTTTCATTAGTTCATGTTCAGGAGTATTACCATGCCCACTCTTCGCCTACTTAGTGCCGCAGTTCTGCTGGCTGTTGCTGCAAGCGCCAACGCCACGAGCTTCATCGCCACCACCGATGGCATCGTGGGTACGCTCAAAGCCACCACCGACCTGACATCGGATGCTACCGGCTCGTTTCGTGACAACAAGATCGTGCGCGCAGCCCGTGACGACGCTGCCAGCTTTGTGGCCAGCGAAGGCGCCATCCGTGGCGTGAAACTGGAAAGCGCCTTCGATGCCATCCGCCAGCAAGCACCACAGCTGCAGGCCACCGATGCACAGCTGGCCCAGGCGATCCTGACGATCTGATCGGGGTCAGCACTCTGTGAGAGCGGGCTTGCTCGCGATTCAGGCGCCCTGATTTCTCAGGTAAACCGCGCCGATACAATCGCGAGCAAGCCCGCTCCCACATATACCGTGCAGGCATGAAAAAAATTTCAACAACACCCCCACGCTGGCCCTGCCCCGGCCATTACGCTAGCCTTGGCGCTCATTCAAACAGCCTCGAGACCCATGCGTTTTTCCTTATTAGCTCTGCTTGCACTCTGCTGGACTCAATCAGCCAACGCCTTCGACCTGACCACGCAAAATGTGGTGCTCAGTGGTTATGTCACCAGTAAAGTGACGTCCGCGCCTTTTGATCACAAACTGATACGTGCCGCCCAGGATGATGCCGCCGTCTTTATTGCCAGTGATGGCCAGACGCGAGGCGCACAGCTGGAGTCTGCCCTGCGTTATCTGCGCCAGAACCAGCCAAAATTGAGTGCCAGCGACCTTGAACTGGCACAGACAATTCTCGTCCAATAAATACCCGCTTTTTCTGGAGAAAATTCATGCGTAGCCCTTTGATTGTCGCCACTCTTGGCCTTTTGCTGCTTGCCGATGTGGCACAGGCACAGACCGTCGTGCAGACCAGTAACATCATCGTGCGTGCTTTTGGCCGCACCATCGATTTTACGTCCGATACAACTACCTCCATCCGTGACTCTAAAGTAGTGCGCGAAGCCCACGACGACGCCGCCACTTTCGTTGCCAGCCAAGGCGATATTCGCGGCGTACAACTGGAAGCGGCCTTCAGCACCTTGCGCGACCGCGTGCCTGAAGCCCGTAACGCCAGCGATCACGACCTCGCCGAAGCCATACTCGCACTGTGAGGCCGTTAACGCGCTGGCTCGCCGCCTGTGGCCTGCTGCTGATTGCCAGCAGCGCCCAGGCCGCGCTGCATCTGCAACTCAAGACCGAGGGCCTGAGCCCGGCCGAGCAACAGGCCAGCCAAGCCCTGCTTGATGAAGCCATGCAGAGACTGCCACCGCGTTTTATCGAACAACTGGACCGGCAAGTCCTGGTGGGGTGGACCGATGACATGCCCGCCAACGCTTACGGCCAGGCTTCGCTGACCTCCGAGCTGGACCTTAATCGCAAGCTGCTGGCCGGGCTGACCGATGGTTCCGCTGCCCGCCTGCAGACCAACCGCCCCCACGGCACTGTGCGCCGGGAGATGCTCGCCACCGTCTTGCACGAACTGACACACCTATATGACCGTGCCCGCCTCTGGCCCACGGACGAGCGCACGCTGATACGCCGCTGCACCCGCCAAAACAGCAACACGGGGCTGATTGGCCTGCCCGACCAATGCCGCGGGCAAGCCGGACGCCGCTTCACCCTCAGCGATGACCCGCGTCTGCTTGATCTGGCCGGCTGGCAGCAATACGTGGGGCGCCGGGGCGAGCGCGAGCAAGACAATCATCAGGTGGTGCGCAGCCCGGACCTGTACGAAGTCAGCAGCCCCAAGGAATTTGTCGCAGTCAACATGGAGTATTTCCTCCTCGACCCGGCTTACGCCTGCCGCCGCCCGGCACTGTATCGCTACTACCAGCAGCATTTCGGCTGGGCGCCTGCCGCCAGAGACGAATGCCCGAAGGGTTTTGCCTTCCTCAATGCCGGCAACGATTTCGCCAAACAGCCACTGGGTACCGTCGATCCCGAGCGGGTCTACGCCGTCGATTACCTGCTGGCTGAGGCCAATCAGGAATGGGCCAGCCGCTGGGGCCATAGCATGTTGCGCCTGGTGATCTGTGCCCCGGGCCGCCCACGCGGGCCGGACTGCCGACTCGACCTGCAAGAACACTTAGTGTTGTCCTACCGGGCATTCGTCAATGACGTACAGCTCTCAAGCTGGGACGGCCTGACAGGCGCTTACCCATCGCGCCTTTTCGTTTTGCCGCTGGCCCAGGTAATTGACGAATACACCAAGACCGAACTGCGCAGCCTGGCTTCCGTGCCGCTCAAACTGAGCCGCCCTGAAATCGAAGAAGTGGTTGAACACGCCGCCGAGATGCACTGGAGCTATGACGGCGACTACTACTTCATCTCCAATAACTGTGCGGTTGAAACCCTCAAACTGCTGCGCAGCGGCAGCGACAATGCCCGGCTCAAAGGCCTAGACAGCATTGTGCCCAATGGTTTGCTCGAAGTGCTCAAGGCTCGCGGTCTGGCCGATACCAGCGTGCTGGAGGATCCCAAAGAGGCGTTGCGCCTGGGTTATCGCTTCGACTCCTACCGTGATCGCTACCAGGCGATGTTTGATGTTCTCAAAACCCGCTTGCCGATCAAGCAAACCACAGTCGAAGACTGGCTGGCCCTTGATGCAGCAGAACGCCGCCCATGGCTTGAGCAAGCCGATCTGCGCGCCAGTGCGGCATTGTTGCTGCTGGAACAAGCCAGCTTTCGTCGGCAACTGCTGTTGGCACAGGATGAGGTCAAGCAAAAGTACCTGGGCGCACGCCAGCTCAAGGATGGCGGTATGGACAAAGCCAACAAGACCCTGCAGGAAATTCTTGCCAGCAGCGGTTTTCTCAGTCGCCCGGCAGAGTTGCTCGGCAGCGACGGCTACGGCTTGCCGCAAACCAGAGAGTGGGAAAAGCTCGAATCAGAAAGCAGCCAGCGCCAGCAGCAGCTACTGCGTCTGACCACTGATCTGGACAAGGAGGTGCGCAGCCTGCTGGAGCCTGCCCGTGCAGCCGAAATTGCAGCCACCGAAGCCAACGTCAAACTGATCGGCGAACATCTACGGACAATCCACAAGGCATCCGGCGGTTTGCAGCTGCCCTGACCGAACTAAAGTTCGGTTGACAAGCCCTATCATTCTGCCACTATTCCGCGATGGAAAGTGGCACCGCGCCATTATTCGGCACTGATCAATGCCGTTGGCCACACCATCGTTTGAGTCACACCCTCTCATTTGTGAAGTGCTTGCCATAACCCCGGCAGGGACTGGCATGCACCGTTTACAGGTATCGGCAGGATTATATGGAGATAGCCAGAAACGACCGCACCTCTGTCTGGACGCTAGGCGACCAGGAGTGGCTGCAAGCAGATGACGGTACATTCTCTCTGCACCAGGTCGCTGGTACCAAGCCCCCGGCCGAGCTGGTTGATCTGGATTATCTGGTCGGGGCAACACCCGCGCCTGATACCTCTCCCGGCAACTACCTGCCTGCTGCGTTCGCGTTTTGCCCCAGCACAGGCAAAGAACTGCCGAAGGTCGCCTACCAGACAACTACCCGCTGGCTACCGCCTTATGGCGATGGCAGTGGCTCTCGCGTGATCAATGAGCGCTGCAAACTGTCCTCGTCCGAGGAGATCAGCTCGCGCTTGTACAGCCAGTTGCTCGATACCCGCCAGGGTGACCTGAACAGTCGCAAGCTGATTATTGAGTTGCCTCGCAAGAACGGCCTCAACTTCCTCGCCGCCAACCTCGGCGGGCATCGCGAAGCCCTGTACGCACTAAGCCGCGAAGGCAGCTTGTTCCTGTGGCAAAGAGGCTCGGGCAAGTGGCTTGAGTTACTGCCAAAGAGCGAACCCATCGGTCGCTCTCGCCTGGAAAGCTGGGCCTGGTCAGTCGCCCTTCACGTGGACGAAAACCAGCAGCACCTGTTGCTCTCCAGCGATAGCGGAGCGACGTTAGTCAGTGTCGACCCACTCACACTGCGTTACCAAACCTTGCGCGACGACGGCAGCCCGCTGGCCGGCCCTGGCACACTGGAAGGCCAGTCTTATTTGCCTCAGCTCAAGAGCGGCCACGTTTGCATCGTCAACCCTGCCAGCCTCTACGGGTGGGACCGTTGCCTGGTTGAAGGCGCTGACCATGAGCGCATGACCCGGCTCTCGGCGCCGATTCTCGACGCAGCCTCCCGCCGCCTGTTGTGGATCGGTGAACACGGCTACCTCAGCCTGACCCAAGGCAGCGAACTCAAGGCCCAATGGCATCCGTGGCCCAACAACGCCACCGCCCATCCCGAGCAAGGGCCACCGTTTCTGGACGGCAGGGGCCTGTGGCAGCTGATCTTCGATGCCGACGGTCAGCATTACCTGCAACTGGATCCGGGTGCTACCGACCTGCCGATGCCCATCAAGGGGTATCGCCTGAGCACCGGTCATTTGAGCTTTAAATACAACATCCGGCTTGAGTTGCCCTGGGGCGAACACGACGAAAACATCGAGCCCACCACCCGTGAAGTGGTGCAGCCCTTCATCGAATTCGCCACGCAAAAGCGACTTCTCTCAATGCGGGCCCAGCAGTCCAGTACGCTGGAAACCTTTTTCGACAGCCGCCAGCCAATGGACGTTGATTATTGCTTCGAGCAGATTGGTGATCAGCGCTTTTCGATCAGTGCCCGCGCCAGCGAACCCTGGAATGCCCAGTGGTTCTTTTTTGATAACGCAATGTGGCTGTATATCGACTCATGCGGAGCGCTTTACCGATGGAATGCTTGACCTTCTGGCTGCGCCGCTGCCTGTTGCTCTCCCTCGTACTTGCCAGCAGCGTGGCCAGCGCAGAGCCTCTGCGCCAGGTATTCCTGGTACAAAATTCAGGTTGGATGGAGCCGTTCTACAGCGACCCGTCATCGCCGTTCAAGTCGATGGTCACCCAACTGGTGGGCACTGCTGCCGGCAGCGCAGAAGTCGTCATTGGCGGGTTCAACCAGGCTGACAGTCAGCACCCTTCGCCCGAGTGGATCTATCGCGGCCCGGCCAACCACGCTGCACTGCCCAACTACGTCAATGGCTTGAAGCTGGAGCGCAAAGCCAGCGGTGCCTATGCCGACACGGACTTCAAAGAGGCTTTGCTGGCCTCAATCACTACCGGGCTGGAAGGTCGCGAGGGTATTGTCTGGATCATCACCAACAATAAAAACAGCCCGAACAACAGCAGCGAAACCCAGGCCAAAAACCGCGAATTCTACGACCTGTTGCATAGCGAAGCAGCTATCACCCGGATTGCCGCCTTCCCGCAGAAAATGCCGGTCAAAGGCCCCAACTACGAAGCCAACGGGTTGATGATCTACGCTCTGGCCTATGGTCAAAAAGCCGGTGTCGCACTGGAGCAGGTGCTCAATCAGCCTGCCCTCGCCAGCTTGCTTAAAGATGACCGGGTACGGCTAAAGCCGTTGACCCAGGCTGCCGTGCGCTTTATTCCTACCGGTGTTGAAGACACTCAGGACGTGAGTGCCGAACTGGCCCCCGACCAGCAAACGGTCATCCTCAATATCAACGTCGACAGCTCGCCGAAAACGGCAGTGCTGCTGGGCAAATTCGAAAACCAGTTCAACCCTTACCAGATTCATGACGCGAAAATAGGCATGACCCTGGACATGCCGGGCGAAGCCCTGAACTCGAATATATCGCTGGATCGCCTGACAGACCTCGAGCCAGGCGCCCGCTCCGACGAGCTGAAGATCAGCCTGCAACTGCCGCCCCTGCCATCGCAATGGTCCAGCGATGTGATCTTTTCCAGCGGTTACCAACGCGCCGGCAGCATCAGCATCAACCTCAGCGAGCAACAACTGCGTATCTCCCAGGGGTTCATTGCGCGCATGAATGAACTGTTCCCCGGTGACGCCCTGCCTGACGTATTTATCCCCTCCGGTGAAGCCACTACTTCCGAGACCCGTCTGCCGGTTGTGCTGAAAATCAGCTACCCGCTCGGTCCGGTACTCATGCTGCTGGGGCTGTTTGTTCTGCTCTTGATTGGCGCCCTGCTGGCTGCCTTGCTGATTGCAGGCAAAAAGACCCTGACCGTGATCGTCGAAGGTGTGCCCCAGTCTTATCCGCTCAAGCCCTTCAGCAGTGCCGGCGTATACGATTCAAACCAGAACAGGGTCGCGACCCTCAAGCGCGGTCTGTTTGGTGCCCGCCTGGAAAATATCCAGCCCGATACCGCCGTACGACTCAAGTAACCCCACACGCATAGCAAGGAAGTTTTATACATGGCACAGACCAGCACATTGCCAGCACCTATCGAAAGCGAAAGCCCTGCACCTGCGCCGTCGCCCACGACCACGACCACCACTCTGGCCGCGCCGCAACCGCTGGGTCTTGACCTCGGGGCGAAGAAAGTCGACAGCCGCGATGCCCTGATTGGCGTCGCCGTGCTGGTGGTACTGGCCATCCTGTTTTTCGTGATCAAAAACGCCTATGCCAACTGGCGCGTACGTGAGCGTGTCGCACCGAGCCGGGCAAACGCCTCGGGCTGGTTCCTGTTTCTGGGCCTGTTGATGATCGCCATCATGGCCGTGCTCGCCGTACTCAACTCGGGGCAGTTCCTTGCGCCGCTCTACATCGCACCGTTGGGTGGCGTAGCTGCCATCTCGCTGGTGGCATGGCTGATGACGTTTTCGGCCAAACGCTAAACCCTAACGCCGGGGGGAACAACCCGCCCCTGGCCCGCTTTACCTGATTTGTGGATCAACACGCCGAGATCATCGGTTAGCCCCAAGGGCTCATGGAGTTTTAGATGGACAAGAGTGCACAACCTTCCGGCCCGGCAACCCCTCCGGTCAGTGAAAAGATTCACCCCACCTTGTTTATCGCCCTGGGCGGCACCGGCATGAAGGTCAACATCCGCCTGCGCCGGCGCATCCTCAATGCCATTTGGGGAGGAAACAATCAGGTACAGCACATTTCGGATTTTCCGCTGGTGCAGTTCATCAACTTCGACCTCGACTCCGGCGAAGTGACCCAGGATGGCAAATCGGTCAAAACTGACGTACTTGCCGAGCAGGTGGCCTTCACCTCCGAAGAAAAAGTCATTGAACCTCTGCACCTGAGCAAGTACACCCACTCCATTGATGAGCTCAATCGTCACCGTGAGGTGGCCGAGTGGTTCCCGTTGACGCCGGACAAGATCAAATCCCTGGGGATTGACCCTTCCAAAGGGGCCGGACAGATTCGCGCGTTGTCCCGCCTGTATTTTTTCGACAAATACCCCACCATTCGCGACAAATTGCGCGACAAGGTCGGGCGCTTGCTCAACAACATCGGCACTCAGGCTGACAAGCTGAAAAAACTCGGCCTGGAAATTGACCCCGGCAAAATCCGTATCGTCATCACCGGCTCTGCAGCGGGCGGCACAGGTTCAGGGTCATTTCTGGACATGGGCTACCTGGCCAAGGCAATCCTTAAAGAAAACAATATCTCCGGCAAGGTCGACCTGTTTTTTGTTTTGCCAGGCGGCTTCAATGCCTTCAATACCGAGCGGGTACAGGCAAACGGCTACGCCGCCTTGATGGAACTGGAAACCTGCATGCGCGGCAACCCGTTGCTCAAGCACTGGGACGCCACCGACAACCTGTTTATCGAATCACGTCCCTACGATGATGTGTTCATCCTCGACAACGGCAATGTCGCGCAAGCCAGAACCGAAAACCAGGAAGACATCTACGAGATGGTCTCCGATGTGTTGTTCACCGACTTCACCTCGCAAGACTTCGCGAACAAAAAACGCTCGGTGGCCGTCAACCAGAACCAGTTCAAGATCCGTAGCTTTGACGTCAGCCTGCCGCAAGATTACGGCAGCGACACCAAGCTGCGCTTCCCGCGCGCTTACTCCTCCGTAGGGCAGGCGGTGCTCGACACCCAGATCGATGCCCGCCAGAACGTACGCCTTAACCAGCAAGTGCAACACATGCTCAAGGCATTCTTTGGTGTGGCCAACGCGGAAGTCACGGGCAATCGCCCGACCGATAAAGAGCGCGACGAGTTCCTCAAGGAACAGCTGACAATCACTGCGCGCACGTTCACAGATCTACCCGAGTTTCTGTCTCGCGTAGAGCTGACCCAGGCTACGGGTGAGTTCACTCACTACCAGATTGCCGATGACCTGCTACAGGTCGAGGGTGACAACAGCGTCATTGCCCAGATCGAACAAAAGGTCGAGGTCTTGTTCGAGCGCCTGCAGAACGGCGGCGCCGATAAGGATCAATGGCTGACACTGGTACGCGAAATTCAGCAGCAACTGGAACGTGATACCAAAGGCAGTTCCATCGACAGCGCCGAGCGCAACCATGAGGTGCGCATCAAGGAAAACCGGCTCAAGCGTTTCGCTCAATGGACACGTGAAGACAGCTTGCCCGAGCAGCTGTTCCGTCGTCTCGACGACGACGAGCGCGGTGGGCTGGATTACACCCTGGCGCTGGTCGAAATGATCAAGGACCGTCTTGAAAACGATAACGGCATCATTCCCGCACTGGAAAAAAACGCCGGGCGTTTCAAGGAACTGTCTGAAAAGCTCGAGTCGTCAGAGCTTGCCCGGGAATTCGAGCGTCTGAAAGAAACCACGGGCAAAGGCCTGCTGGCCCGCCTGAGCGGTAAAGAAAAACAAGCCGACACCGTGATCAGCCAAGTCAAAGACACACTGCGCGACAGCCTGCTGTTCTATGTGCGCTCGGTCGCTGCCCGCGAGGCTGCACAATTGCTGCGCGACATTTCCGAATGGTTGGGGCGCAAGGAATCGGTCGACAACAACGGCCGCCCACTCTGGAGTGGCTTTGTCGGCCGCCTGCAGGATGGCCGCAACGCAGTCGATAACTTGCTCAAAGGTATCGATGCCAATATCGCCAAAATCAAGGCGAGCATCCACACCCAACACGCCACGCTGATCCCGCTGCAACTGGTGAAAAACGACGACGAACAACCCGTCGACAGCCAGCAAGTACGTGAGTGGGCCAAGGATGCATTCAAGGACTTCGGCGGCTCGAAAACCTTGTTTGGCAAACTGCAGACTCAAGAAGGCCAGGAAGAGTTGCTGCTCAAGCTACGCAACAAGGCCGTACAGCAGTTGCCGAAGAATCTGCCGGGCGTCGACCCGTTGATGACGGCCCTGGCTGCGCTGACCCCGGATGAACAGCGCGAGAAATTCCGCCTGCTGCTGCAGCGGGCCATGCCCTGGGTGCCACTGAACCTCAATGGCGACTTTGATATTCACAAAGACCTTTACACCTGTCTGATTGGCGTACAAAACGCCAGTGAGTTCAGCCGCACTTATGGCGCCCAACTGGCCCAGTGTCTGCCGCAAGGCACGGGGATGACCGCCGGGCAAATTCAGTTTGTGGAGTCCGGTATGCCCGGCAAACTGATTTGCTACACCGAATTAAGCGGTTTCCCGATCCCGGCGTTGACCCAGCTGTCGACTTACCTGGCCAGCTATCGCAAAGAAAGTGCAATCATCCCGTTGCATGTGCACAAACGCATCAGCCAGTTCGTGCAGCCCATCCAGTTCAACCAGGAGCAATACCGCCAGTTTGCCGAAGACTTCAAACTCTTTCTGCACGCTATTGCACTGGGCATCCTGGAGCGTCTGAACAACGGCTTGTACGAGTTCCTCATCGCCAAGGACAACTTCACCATTGGTGATGAGTTCTCCATTCGTCAAAGCGGCTTCCACAGTATTCATCGCACCGACATTACTGCGCAGGTCAAGGAGAAGTCCTTGCGCCTGGATAACGCTCAAGTGGCGGCGCTGGTAGAAGTGTTCGAAGATTTAAGTACCAGCGCCTACAAAGCGCAGAAACGCACGAACGAGAAAGGTGTATCCAGCAATTTTGAAGCATTTCCGTTCAAGATCGCCGAGTTGTTGAAGAACGAATATCTGGCTCGACTGAACCGTCAGGCTCCAGCTGACGCGAAAAATCTGCGTACGCTTGCCGAGCAATACAAAGGGCAATGGGGCCGTCATATCGAAGGCTCCCTGGCTGATGTGTACAAAGAAGAAGTGGATGCCCTCCACGGCGAAAAACTCACCGTGGTTAAAGAGTTCTTTAACGAAGGCTGGCTGGAAAATCTGTTCAACCAGGCCAGTGCAGCCCCGCCAGCAGGTATGGCTCCACCACCGCCAGCAGCAGGTAACGGCGCACCACCACCGTTCGCCGCACCACAGCACAGCTACCACCTGAGTGTCAGCGGGACCAATTACGGCCCTTACAACACCCAGCAATTGCAGCAATATGTGCAATCCGGGCAAATCACCCGCGACAGCCTGCTGTGGCGTGAAGGCATGCCTGCCTGGCAGACGGCCGGGCAAATCATGGAGCTTGCGCACCTGTTTGCGCCAGCCGTGGGCGGCCCTCCTCTGACAGCCCCGGCTCCACCGCCAGCACCTTGAGCGCACACGAGAAGACCATGTCCGCATCGTCAGCCAAAGCCTCTGCATTCCCGACCTCATGCGCCAACAGCGCCTGCGGTCAGGGGCTCTGCGGCCCAGTTAAATACTGCCCGTTCTGCGGCGCCCCGCTTCAGCAGGCGCCCGCAGCGGTTACCCCGGTACCGGCAGCTGAACCCAAGGCTCGGCCAGCCACCCCTGCACCCAAAGCAACCGTCACACCTGCCAGTGCTCCACCACCCCGGGACATACCTGCTGCAGCGCCAACACCTGTACCAGGTCCGGCGGCTCCCCCACCTGCGCCGCCTGCCGCAACACCAGCGCCCACCAACAGAAAACCGGTCCTGATAATGGCAGTTGTAACTCTGGCAGTGGTGGTGGGCGGCTACGTTGCAATCAAGATGATGGCCGGGCAAAGCCAGCAAAAGCTCGATGCTTTTTTGCAAACCGGTCAGAGCTGTTTTGACACCAGGGACTTTGCTTGCGCGCTGGACAATGCCGGGCTCGCCTTGCAACAGGACAGCAATGACCCTCGCGCCTTGAGTCTGCTGCAGCGTGCGCAGGCCGCCCAGGCGCGCCAGCAACAATTGCAGGATGCGGCGCAAAAACAGCAGTTGCTCAAAGCCCAGGCCGCCGAGGCGACGCGACAAGCCGATGCCCTGCGCGAACAGCAAGCTCTTGAGCGCCAACGCCAGGAAGCGGCCGATCGCCAGGTGCGTGACCAACAGCAGCAACAGGCTGCCAAAGCTGTTAATGCCTCCCTGCAACAAGCGCAAAACGCGCTCAATGCCGGGGAGTACCAGTCTGCAATTGCCGTGGCCAGGGTCGTGCTGGGTATGGATCCAAACAATAGTCGGGCGCGCAACATCATCCGCCAGGCTGAACAACAACTCAAAGAAGCACTGAATCGAACCCGGATCGAATAATCAGGGTGTATGAGTTTTCCCCTCTCTTACTTGGAAGTTACTGATGAAATTGCCCTCCAACTCTTTGGATAAACGCTTGCTGGCCTTGGGCCTGGCTTCGCTACTGGGTCTGCAAGGCTGCGCCAATATCGACTCTGCCAGCATCAACCCGACCAACTGGAGTGGCAGCGACTGGATGAAGTGCGGGCTGGCAATTGCAGCAGGTGCGGCAGCGGGTGCTGCTGTGAGCGGTGCCAACGATAAAGGCGCAGGCGTATTGATTGGCGGGGTTGCCGGCATGGCCGCCTGTTTCGCGATCAATGCCAAGTCGGTACAGACCAAAACCGCTCAAGAAGTTGAACAACAATATAAAACTTCGGGCAAGAAACAACCGGCACAGCCAGAACTGGTTAGCTACGACACCAGTATCCAGCCCGGTATGACCATCAAACGGGGTCAACCGATTACCGTGGTTTCCAATATTGTTGCGATCAACGGTGCGACCCAGCCGATCAGCGAAATCAAGGAAGAGATCCGCCTGTTTGCCCCCAACGAGGCCAAGCCGTTGAAAGAAGGCAGCAAGATCGCGAACACCAAAGGCGGCAGTGGCGGTTACGAGAACACCTTCACCATCACCCTCGATGAGCGTGCGCCGCAGGGGATCTACCGGATCGAAACATCGGTGGCCGTCAACGGCAAGCCGGCCAACACCCGAATCAACAATGTGCAGTTGGTGATGATTGATCGCGAGACCTATCAGCTGGCATTTCTGGATCGATAGCTGGCGGGTTGCAATCGCCCTGTAGCCGCTGCCGAAGGAACGAGGCCGCGGCTACACAGGCTCCTGTCATCACGCACCCGGCACAAAATGCTTCTGCGCCGTGCCGTGGGCGATCAGCCGCGAGAGATAGTTCATTTTGTCGGCGTCCTGATCGACAAAGCGAAAGGTCAGTTGCAACCACGCACTGTCCGGTTTTGGCTCGAATGCCACGATGGCATGCAGATAACCGTTCAAACGCGCCACCTCGGCGTTCTCGCCCTGCTCAAGGTCGAGTACGGCACTGTCCAGTACCTGAGGCAGCACTTCGCCACGACGCACCACCAGCAGCGCCTCCTTGAGGCTCAACGCCTTGATCACGCAGGTTTGGGTACCGCTGGGCAAACGCAGTTGCCCCTGACCACGGCTGGTCAGCGCCGGTGCCGCGACAGGTGCCGGCCGTGGTGCCGGGGCAACCGGGGCAGATGTCACCGAAGTCGGGGTCACGACCTGCGCCTTGCCACCGGTCAATGCATTCAGCGAGTCATTGCCAAAGGCCGAATTAACCCGCGTCGGGGTGCTGGCCATCACGGCGCTCAGCAATCCCGCCTTGGTGAACGCCTTCTTCACCTTCGAGAGTAACTGCTCATTGGTGAAGGGTTTGCTGACGAAATCCGAAACTCCGGCCTGAATGGCCTGGATCACGTTCTCTTTGTCACCACGGCTGGTGACCATGATAAAGGGCAGCGTTTTCAGACGGTCTTGCTCGCGGCACCAGGTCAACAGCTCAAGGCCGGACATCTCCGGCATTTCCCAGTCGCACAGCACCAGATCGAAGGCTTCACGGGACAGCAAGGCCTGGGCTTTGCGGCCGTTGACCGCGTCTTCGATCCTGATGCCCGGGAAGTAGTTACGCAGGCAATTTTTAACCAGATCACGAATAAACGACGCGTCATCTACCACCAGCACACTAACCTTGCTCATCGACTGCTCCTTGGATATGAACGCCCGAAAACCAAAACGCCCGGCATTGAGCCGGGCGTTTTTTAGATCGGGCTGCCTTATTTATCGTCAGGCGACGACGCAACATTAGCGTTATCGGCACCCGTGCCCTGAACTTCTTCGCGCATGCGCTTGAGACCCATGTGCCGCACGTCTGTACCGCGTACCAGATAAATCACCAGTTCCGAGATATTGCGGGCGTGGTCGCCGATACGTTCCAGTGAGCGCAGCACCCAGATGATGCTCAACACACGCGTGATCGAACGCGGATCTTCCATCATGTAAGTGGCCAGCTCACGCAGCGCGGTCTTGTACTCACGGTCGATGATTTTGTCGTACTGCGCCACAGACAGGGCAAGATCGGCGTCAAAGCGGGCAAACGCATCCAGTGCATCACGCACCATATTGCGCACCTGGTCACCGATATGGCGCACTTCAACGTATCCGCGCGGCGCCTCACCTTCTTCGCACAACTGAATGGCCCGACGGGCGATCTTGGTCGCTTCGTCACCAATGCGTTCCAGGTCGATCACCGACTTGGAAATGCTGATGATCAATCGCAAGTCAGACGCCGCAGGCTGACGACGGGCCAGAATACGCAGGCACTCCTCGTCGATATTGCGCTCCATCTGGTTGATCTGTTCATCGATCTCACGCACCTGTTGCGCCAGGCCCGAGTCGGCCTCGATCAGTGCGGTCACCGCATCGTTGACCTGCTTCTCGACCAGGCCGCCCATCGCCAGCAGGTGGCTGCGCACGTCTTCGAGTTCCGCGTTGAACTGCGCGGAAATGTGATGGGTGAGGCCATCCTTTGAAATCATGGTTCTGCTCCGCAAAAGCTGTGAGCTGCACGCGGTTAGCGGCCAGCCGAATTATCGTGACATAGAACGGGCAATGCCGCTCAAACTAGCCATAGCGCCCGGTAATGTAGTCTTCGGTCTGCTTTTTGGCCGGGTTGGTGAACAGCGTGTCAGTGTCACCATATTCAACCATCTTGCCCATGTACATGAACGCTGTGTAATCCGAGACACGGGCTGCCTGTTGCATGTTGTGGGTTACGATCACGATGGTGAACTTGGACTTGAGCTCGTAGATCAGTTCTTCGACTTTCAACGTCGAGATCGGGTCGAGTGCCGAGCATGGCTCATCGAGCAGCAACACTTCGGGCTCTACCGCGATGGTACGGGCAATCACCAGACGCTGTTGCTGGCCACCGGACAAACCCAGTGCCGAGTCGTGCAGGCGGTCTTTGACTTCGTCCCACAACGCCGCGCCCTTGAGGGCCCATTCGACGGCTTCATCGAGCACACGCTTTTTATTGATGCCCTGGATGCGCAGGCCGTAAACCACGTTCTCGTAAATGGTTTTGGGGAACGGATTGGGCTTCTGGAATACCATGCCGACGCGGCGACGCAGTTCGGCTACATCCTCACCCTTGCGGTAGATGTTGTTGCCGTACAGGTTGATCTCGCCTTCTACGCGGCAACCGTCCACCAGGTCGTTCATGCGGTTGAAGGTACGCAGCAGCGTCGACTTGCCACAGCCGGACGGGCCGATAAACGCCGTGACCCGTTGTTTCGGGATATTCAGGCTGACGTCGTACAGGGCCTGTTTTTCACCGTAGTAAAGATTCAGGCCCGGGACTTCAATAGCGACTTCTTCGTTTGCCAGGTTCAAGCTTTGTTTGGTGCGACCCAAGGCGGACATGTTGATGCCGTGGGTTGAGGATTCATGCTGCATGGGTTGCTCCATACGCTAAAAATTCGTTTCGGTTTTTCAGTAACCGGGTTTCTTCTGGGGGAGCGGGTTTGCTCGCGATTCAGGCACCTCGGTTTCACGCTGAAACCTTACCGATACCATCGCGGGCAAGCCCGCTCCCACAGGTCATGTGTCTATCAGCTATCCAGCGCCTTGTACTTCTCGCGCAGGTGGTTACGAATCCACACGGCGGACAGGTTCAGGGTCGCGATCACCAGCACCAGCAGCAGCGCCGTGGCGTATACCAGCGGTCGGGCGGCTTCGACGTTCGGGCTCTGGAAGCCGACGTCATAAATATGGAAGCCCAGGTGCATGATCTTCTGGTCAAGGTGCAGGTACGGGTAGTTGCCGTCCAGCGGCAGCGACGGCGCCAGTTTGACCACGCCCACCAGCATCAGCGGTGCCACTTCACCGGCGGCACGGGCCACGGCGAGGATCATGCCGGTCATCATGGCCGGGCTGGCCATCGGCAGCACGATTTTCCACAGGGTTTCCGATTTGGTTGCACCCAGCGCCAGCGAGCCTTCGCGCACTGTACGCGGAATCCGCGCCAGCCCTTCTTCGGTGGCCACGATCACTACCGGCACGGCCAGCAGCGCCAGGGTCAGCGAAGCCCACATCAGGCCAGGTGTACCAAAGGTCGGCGCAGGCAATGCTTCTGCGAAGAACAGGCGGTCAACCGAGCCGCCCAGCACGTACACAAAGAAGCCCAGGCCGAATACGCCGTAAACGATGGCCGGTACGCCTGCCAGGTTGTTCACCGCGATACGGATAATCCGGGTCAGGGTGTTTTGCTTGGCATATTCACGCAGGTAAACCGCCGCCAGTACGCCAAACGGCGTCACAATCACCGCCATGATCAGGGTCATCATTACCGTGCCGAAAATGGCCGGGAAGATCCCGCCCTCGGTGTTGGCTTCACGTGGATCCTGGCTCAGGAATTCCCAGATATTGCTGAAGTACATGGCCAGTTTCTGCCAGCTGTTCATCGCGTTCGGCTGGTACACCTTGACCACCTTGCCGATACCGATTTCCAGCTCTTTGCCGTTGGCATCCCGGGCCGTGAGGCTGTCGCGGTTGAACTGTGCATGCAACTCGCCCAAGCGGTCCTCGATGGCCTTGTAGCGTGCATTCAGCTCGGCGCGCTCGGTTTCCATGTCAGCCTGCGCCTGCGGTGTCAGCTTGCCTTCCAGCTCCAGCTTGCGACCGTGCAGGCGGATGCGCTCCAGACCGTAGTTGATCGCGCCGATATCTTTCTTCTCAAGCTGGCTCAGTTGCGCGGCCAGGTCATTGACACGCTTGACCCGCGCTTGCAGCTCCGGCCAGGCCGCGGCACCTTCTGCCACCACTTTGCCGTTTTCCTTGACGTTAACCAGGTAGCCGTAGAAGTTGCCCCACTCGCGACGCTCGATGGCCATCAACTCGGGCGGCGTGCTCTGGTTCGTCAACCACTCGCCGACCACCCAGGTAAAATCATTGCCGTTCAGGTCACGGTTGCCGACCTTGATCAGCTCCCGGGTCATGAACTCCGGGCCTTGTTCCGGCACCGGCAGGCCCGCACTTTTCAGGCGCTCGCGGGGCACTTCTTCCTTTTGCACCACTTCGCCGATCACCAGGTGATTGGCATCACCCGGCACGTTGTATTCAGCGTGGATCAGGTCGGCCGGCCAGAAGTGGCCCAGGCCACGCACGGCAATCACCGAGAGCAGGCCGATGGTCATGATGACGGCGATGGACACTGCGCCACCGCTGATCCAGACGCCTGGAGCGCCGCTCTTGAACCAGCCTTTGAGGGAGTTCTGTTTCACAGACTTCTACCTTCCTTAAAGCGACGAATATTTCTTGCGCAGACGCTGACGAATCAGTTCGGCAAGAGTGTTCATGATGAAGGTGAACAACAGCAGCACCAGCGCCGAGAGGAACAGCACGCGGTAATGGCTACCGCCCACTTCCGACTCCGGCATTTCCACCGCCACGTTCGCCGCCAGGGTACGCAGGCCTTCGAACAGGTTCATTTCCATGACCGGGGTGTTACCGGTGGCCATCAACACAATCATCGTCTCGCCGACCGCACGGCCCATACCGATCATCAGTGCCGAGAAGATCCCCGGGCTGGCCGTCAGGATGACCA
Organism: Pseudomonas sp. CCC4.1; assembly: GCF_035019225.1. Lineage (NCBI taxonomy): Bacteria > Pseudomonadati > Pseudomonadota > Gammaproteobacteria > Pseudomonadales > Pseudomonadaceae > Pseudomonas > Pseudomonas sp. CCC4.1. The sequence continues at coordinate 26,728 of NZ_JASJWL010000039.1, forward strand.
CGCGGGTCATGGTTTGCCACGGTGTGGCACCCAGCGCCAGCGAACCCAGGGTCAGACCGCGAGGCACACTGAACACGGCATCTTCAGCAATCGAGTAGATGTTGGGGATCACCGCGAAGCCCATTGCCAGACCCACAACCAGAGCATTGCGCTGGTCGTAAGTAATGCCCAGGTCGTGGGAGATCCACAGGCGCATATCGCCACCGAAGAACCAGGCTTCCATGAACGGGCTCATATACAGCGACAGGCCGCATACAAACAGAATCACCGGGATCAGGATCAGGCTTTCCCAACCGTCAGGCACACGCAGGCGGATCGACTCGGGCAGGCGGCTCCAGGTGAAGCCCGCCACCAGAATGCCGATCGGCATCAGCACCAGCAGGCTGAAAATCCCCGGCAAGTGGCCTTCCACATACGGCGCCAGGAACAGACCGGCGAAGAAACCCAGAATCACCGTCGGCATCGCTTCCATCAGCTCGATCACCGGCTTGACCTTGCGGCGCAGGCTTGGAGCCATGAAGTAAGCGGTGTAGATGGCTGCGGCAACGGCCAGAGGTGCCGCCAGCAACATCGCGTAGAACGCTGCTTTCAAGGTACCGAAGGTCAATGGCGCCAGGCTCATTTTCGGTTCGAAGTCAGTGTTGGCGGCTGTCGATTGCCAGACGTATTTAGGCTCGTCGTAGTTCTCGTACCAGACCTTGCTCCACAGCGCGCTCCAGGACACTTCCGGGTGCGGGTTCTTCAGGGTCAGTGGCAGCAGCTTGCCGCCCTCTTCCACGATGATGCGGTTGGCACGCGGCGACAACGCCATGACGCCCGGACCTTCTGCCACTTTCTCGACCAGCAGGGTGCGATGCGCGGTGCTGTGGAACACACCGATCTCGCCGGCCGCGTCCAGAGCCAGGAAGCCCTTGCGGCGTTGCTCGGCAGTGATTTCAACAATCGGCGACGTGCCCATCTGGAAGCTGCGGATATGTTTGAAGCGCTGCTCGCCATCCGGGTCGCGAGCCATGAACCACTGGCTCAGGCCGCCCTTGGAATCACCAAAAATCAGCGAGATACCGCCCACCAGTTGTGTGCTGGCGGTGATCTCGGTGGTTGCGTCATCCACCAGCTTGTAGCGACCGTTGAGGCTTTTGTCGCGCAGGCTGAAGACATCGGCCTGGGCGCGATCATTGATCACATACAACCACTGCTGACGCGGGTCGATATACAGCGCTTTGACCTTCGCGGTCATCTGCGGCAGGTCGATACGGGTCTCGGTGTTGGTGACCTCGTCGGTCATCATGTTTTCTTCGCGGGCCAGTGACAGCACGTTCAGTTGCGCGCCCGAGGAACCGGCCAGCACCAGCGTTGAATCGTTGACGCTGAGGTTGACGTGATCCAGTGCACCACCCTGCGGGTCGAGGACGATTGGCGTTTCGCCATACGGGTATTCGATTGCCGGGGTGATGGTCTTCTTGCCATCCGGGTAGCTGACTTTATAGCTGTGCCGGAACACCAGCGCCTGACCGTTGGACAGGCCCAGCACCGCCACCGGATTACCCGGCTGGTCTTCACCCAGAGAAGTCACTTGAGTGCCGGCCGGCAACGGCAGGTTGACCCGCGACAGCTCTTCGCCGTTCTTCGCATTGAAGAACAACACCATGCCCTTGTCGGACACCCGCATACCGACCTGATTCTGCTCTTCGATGGAGATCATCAGCGGCTTGCCGGCGTCCTGCATCCACACCGGCGTAATCGCCTGTTTGGCGTTCAGGTCGGCACCCTGGAACAGTGGATAAACCACATAGCCCAGGAAGAAGAAGATCAGAGTGATTGCGCCAAGCACGGCAAGACCGCCGATAAATACATACCAGCGGGTCAGGTGATCTTTAAACGCGCGGATACGGCGCTTGCGTTGCAGTTCAGGCGTATTGAAATCAATGCGCTTGGGAGCGGATGTCGTAGTCATTGGGGAATTGGCCAGATCATTCATGCGCACACCCTAGCGGTCCTGTATGACAGAAAGATGACAAAGCAGTGACGCAAAAAATCCGCCGCCCAACGGTGCTGGCAGCGGAATGGAAAATTTGGTGAAGCGGTTGCGAGGCAGACCTGCAGGAGCGGGCTCGCTCGCGATGGCGTCAACTCAATAGGTCTGATGTACCAAGTTGCCTGCATCGCGAGCAAGCCCGCTCCCACATGGCGTCTGCTTATGCGCCTTCTTTCAGGCCCAGGTCAGCCAATGCTTTGGCAGCGACTTTGGCTGGCAGAGGGATATAGCCATCCTTCACGACCACTTCCTGACCTTGCTTGGACAGGACCAGCTTGATGAACTCGGCTTCCAGCGGGTTCAGCGGCTTGTTCGGCGCCTTGTTCACGTACACGTAGAGGAAACGCGACAGCGGGTATTTGCCGTTCAGTGCGTTTTCTTCGGTATCTTCGACAAACTCGGTGCTGCCTTTTTTAGCCAAAGGCACGGTCTTCACGCTGGCGGTTTTGTAACCGATGCCCGAGTAACCGACGCCGTTCAGCGAGCTGCTGATCGACTGCACAACCGAAGCCGAGCCCGGCTGTTCGTTCACGTTAGGCTTGTAGTCGCCTTTGCACAGGGCTTCTTCCTTGAAGTAGCCGTAAGTGCCGGATACCGAGTTACGACCGAACAGTTGAACCGGCTTGTTGGCCAGGTCGCCGGTCACACCCAGGTCGCCCCAGGTTTTAACGTCGGCTTTGGCGCCGCACAGGCGGGTCGAAGAGAAGATCGCATCAACCTGTTCCATGGTCAGGTGCTTGATCGGGTTGTCCTTGTGCACGAACACGGCCAGGGCATCCACTGCCACCGGGATGGCGGTAGGCTTGTAGCCGTACTTCTGCTCGAAGGCAGCCAGTTCGTTGTCTTTCATTTTGCGGCTCATCGGGCCCAGGTTAGCGGTGCCTTCAGTAATCGCAGGCGGCGCGGTCGAAGAACCGGCAGCTTGAATCTGGATGTTTACGTTCGGGTATTCTTTTTTGTACGCCTCAGCCCACAAGGTCATCAAGTTCGCCAGGGTGTCGGAACCAACGCTGGACAGGTTGCCCGACACACCAGTGGTCTTCACGTAGGGCTGAATAGCCGGGTCAACACCAGCGGCAACCGCATTGGCAGTTGCAACGCCTGCGGCGACAAAAGTCAGGGCCGCCATCACACGCTTCAGTTTCATGCCTTACTCCTAGCAAACGGGGTTAGATGAATCGGGGGCCAGTATCTGCAGGCCATGTGACTACTCTATGAACCGATTGTGACAATTAGATGAAAGGCCATCATTCGTTACAAATGATGGCCTTCGGGGAGAGGCTAGCGAAGTGTCATGGCCACTGAGCGATGTCTCAGCGGCCCTTTTTCCACAAATAAGCACCGACCACCAGGCCCATCGTGCAGATAATGGCCACGTAATACGCCGGCCCCATCGGGCTTTCCTTGAGCAACAGGGTCACGGCCATTGGGGTCAGACCGCCAAAGATGGCGTAGGCCAGGTTGTAGGAAAACGACAGGCCACTGAAACGCACCACTGGCGGAAAAGCTTTAACCATCACATAAGGGACGGCACCGATGGTGCCGACAAACAGACCGCTCAGGGAATACAGCGGGAACAGCCAGTCCGGATGCTGCAGCAGGCTGTGATAGAAGGTCCACGACGTGATCAGCAACCCGGCGCAACCCACCACAAACACCTTGCCCGCACCAAAGCGGTCAGCCAGGGCGCCCGAAGCGATGCAACCCAAACTCAAAAAGACGATCGCCAGGCTATTGGCTTGCAACGAGGTGGTCGCTGAAAAACCATAAATGGTTTGCAGCACCGTGGGCGTCATCAGAATGACCACGATGATCCCGGCAGACAGTAACCAGGTCAGCAGCATCGAGACCACAATCGCCCCGCGATGGTCGCGCAGCACGGTCTTGAGCGGGACTTCCGCAGCCAGCGCCTTGCGCAGCTGCAACTCGGCAAATACCGGTGTCTCGTGCAACCAGCGACGCAGGTACACCGAGAACAGGCCGAACACGCCGCCCATCAGGAATGGAATCCGCCAGGCAAAGTCAGACACTTCAGCCGGCGTATAGATCGTATTGATCGCCGTGGCCATCAGGGAACCCAGCAAGATGCCCGCGGTCAACCCGCAGGTCAGGGTGCCGCAGGCGTAGCCCACATGCCGTGGCGGCACATGCTCGGCCACGAACACCCAGGCCCCGGGCACTTCACCACCAATGGCCGCGCCCTGGATCACGCGCATCAGCAGCAACAGAATCGGTGCCCACATGCCAATCTGCGCATAGGTCGGCAGCAAGCCCATGATCAAAGTCGGTACAGCCATCATGAAGATGCTCAACGTGAACATCTTTTTGCGCCCCAGCAAATCACCAAAGTGCGCCATGACAATGCCGCCCAAAGGACGCGCCAGATAACCCGCAGCGAAAATACCGAAGGTTTGCATCAGACGTAGCCACTCGGGCATGTCCGCCGGAAAGAACAGTTTCCCGACCACGGTGGCAAAAAATACAAAAATAATGAAATCGTAAAACTCCAGCGCACCACCCAAGGCAGACAGCGACAAGGTTTTATAGTCATTACGGGTTAACGGCCGCGAAGGCGGTGCAGCACTGGAAGGCTCTGTGATCATGGGGTATTGCTTCTCTTATTAGGCACGGCAAAAAGCTGCAACTTCGCCGGCAGGGGCTGGGCAGGTTTTGAAAGATAACAAATTGTTTACAAAAGCACAGAGCTAGACGTGCAGCGCACCCAAAAAGCAGAATCAGGAGGTCGTCGGCCAGGCTGTCCCCCGATATACTCATGCTGTAAGAAACACTTGGTAACTTCTGAGGTTGCTGTGCGAAAACGTCCGCTGGCCACTTCAGCCGATTTCGCAGAGTTTCCCCTTGGTGCGGCTTATGAAGAACGTGACGAACGTAGTATGTTCGGGCTGAATCGTTTTTCTAAAGACGCTTTTTCACCCGCAGTACTTATGATGAATCACGGGTCAGAGGCCCTTAGGCATGCTAGAGCTCGAACAAGAAGATCCAATTCCGCAAGGCGATCTGGCCTTGCAAATCACCGCCCTGCCGCGCGAGACCAATGGTTTCGGCGATATTTTTGGCGGCTGGCTGGTCTCTCAAATGGACCTGGCCGGTACCGCAATGGCCAGCAAGGTTGCCGGTGGCCGTGTAGCCACTGTCGCTATTGATCGTATGGCATTTCTGGTACCCGTGGCCGTGGGCGCACAATTGTCGTTCTACACCCAGGCACTTGAGATCGGCCGCAGCTCGATCCAGATGATGGTTGAAGTGTGGAGTGACGACCCGTTGTCCAGCGAATGGCGTAAAGTGACCGAAGCGGTCTTTGTCTTTGTCGCCATCGATGGCAGCGGCCGCACCCGCTCCGTTCCGCCACGTCGTTAAACCTATAAATAGAGAACCTGCCATGCACCACATTGAGTCAGTCACCCTGGATGAACTGGAGTGCTGGCACTTCCAGCATGGCCAGGCCCAACTGCTGGTCGCCAAACAGGGCGCGCAGGTTCTCAGTTATCAGGTAGGTGATGAGCCGCCGATCATCTGGCTCAACGAAAAAGCCCAATTCAAGCAAGGCCATGGCATCCGCACGGGCGTGCCGGTGTGCTGGCCCTGGTTTGGCAACCTGGCACTCAACCCGCAAAGCGTGCAGGCCATGCGCCACAGCGATGAACCCGCCACGGCCCACGGCCTGGTACGTACGCGCGAATGGGAAGTGCTGGAGATCGATGACGCCGGTGAGGCGCTGCATATAGCGCTGGGCTTGCCCCACATCGAAGGCGGCCTGCCCGGCTGGCCCCACGACGTGGCGCTGACCCTGAACATCCGCCTCGACAGCCAACTGCATATCAGCCTCACCAGCCATAACCGCAGCAGCATCCCGGTGAGCATCAGCCAGGCCCTGCACAGCTACTTTGCGGTCAGCGACGTGCGCAAGGTTGAGGTCAAAGGAGTCGACGGCCTGACCTACATCGACACACTCGACGACTGGAAACGTGTTGCGCAAGCGGGCGATTTGACCTTCAGCGGCGAAACCGATCGTATCTACCTCGATACCCCGCAGCAGTTGAGCATCGTCGACCCGGACTGGTCGCGCACGCTCGAGCTGACCAGCCGCGGCTCGCGCTCGGCGGTAATCTGGAATCCCTGGATCGACAAGACCGCCACGCTCGGCGATATGGCCGCAGATGGCTGGCAGCGCATGCTGTGCATCGAAACCGCCAATGTGATGGATGACATCATCACCCTGGAGCCGGGCGCCAGCCATACGCTGAGTGTGAGTATTGGCAGCGAGCGCCTGAAAACCTGATACAACCAAAACCTGTGGGAGCGAGCCTGCTCGCGAAGTGTGTTTTCGCGAGCAGGCTCGCTCCCACAATTGGTCTGATCCCTACAAGTCTTCCTCAACCACTACCCGCACCTTGCTCGCATCCAGCGCATAGGCCGCATCGGCCAGGTCATTGCTGACCTTCTCGACCTTCAGCGAGCCCATCACCCACAACGGCGTGTAGATGTCATCCAGCTTCAAGCCTTTTGGATAGCGCACCAACACCAACTGATTGGGCGGCGGAGGCGGCACATGAATGCAGGCGCCCGGGTACGGCACCAGGAAAAACAGCGTGCTGCGACCCTTGGCGTCTGTTTCCAGAGGCACGGGGTAGCCACCCAAACGGATATTTTTGCCGTTCATGCTGGCCACTGTCTTGCTGGAGTACATCACCGCGGGCAGGCCCTTGCTCTGCTTCAAACCACCCTTGTCGGTAAACGTACCATTGGCCTCGGGCGAGTCATGGTCAATTTCGGGCATTTGCTCAAGGGCTATTTGATCCGACTTGGGCATCAGTTCAAGCCAGTCGGTTTCGGGCAACTCTGCCGCATGTGCCAGGCCTGAACCCAGCAAAAGAAAAGTCAGTAGAAGACGGCGCATGCAAGGCTCGATAAAAGAAGGATTGAACGCGCGCAGTTTAACCCTCTCTGCGGCTGGCGCAGAGAGAGCCAAAGCGTTTAATCAGGACTTTTTCGACACCAGGCCGTAGATCACCAGCAAGATCACGGCACCCACCACGGCACCTATAAAGCCGGCACCCTCGCCTGCCTTGTAGATACCAATCGCCTGACCACCATAGGTAGCCGCCAGCGAGCCGCCGATACCCAGCAGGATGGTCATGATCCAGCCCATGCTGTCGTCACCCGGTTTCAGGAAACGAGCCAGCAGGCCAACGATCAAGCCGATAAAAATGGTTCCGATGATGCCCATGGACGCTCCCTCAAAGTTAAATGGCGTTACAACCAAAGCCTAGTCAGCACTTTGGCATCACGCCATCAGAGAGCAGCGACAACCCAATGGTTCCGTACAAAGCGATTTACGCTTCGTCGATCAGGGCTTCAACCTTGAGGATTTGCGCTTGCAACGTCGCCATGTCAGCGCAGCGCAGGTTGGCGTGACCGACTTTGCGGCCGACCTTGAACGCCTTGCCATAGTGATGCAGATGGCAATCAGCAATCGCAATCACCTTCTCAACCGGCGGCACGCTGCCGATGAAGTTGAGCATGGCGCTTTCACCCACTTTGGCTGTCGAACCCAGCGGCAGGCCGGCGATGGCGCGCAAGTGGTTTTCGAACTGGCTGCACTCGGCACCTTCGGTGGTCCAATGCCCGGAGTTATGGACACGCGGGGCGATTTCGTTGGCCTTGAGGCCACCGTCGACTTCAAAGAATTCGAATGCCATCACCCCAACGTAATCCAGCTGCTTGAGCACACGGCTGGAGTAGTCTTCAGCCAGGGCTTGCAACGGGTGATCGGTACTGGCAACCGACAGCTTGAGAATGCCGCTGTCGTGAGTGTTGTGTACCAATGGGTAGAACTTCGTTTCACCATCACGGCCGCGTACGGCAATCAGCGATACTTCGCCGGTGAACGGTACAAACCCTTCCAGCAGGCACGCCACACTGCCCAGTTCAGCAAACGTATCCACGACATCGGCAGGGGTGCGCAGCACTTTCTGGCCCTTGCCGTCATAACCCAGGGTGCGGGTCTTGAGCACGGCAGGCAGGCCAATGGTGGCCACTGCTGCGTCCAGATCAGCCTGGGACTGGATGTCGGCAAATGCCGGCGTCGGAATGCCCAGATCCTTGAACATGCTCTTTTCGAACCAGCGATCGCGGGCAATGCGCAACGCTTCGGCGCTCGGGTATACCGGGACGAATTGCGACAGGAAAGCCACGGTTTCAGCGGGAACGCTTTCGAACTCGAACGTCACCAGGTCGACTTCGTCAGCCAACTGGCGCAAATGGTCCGGGTCGCTGTAGTCCGCACGCAGGTGTTCACCCAGCGAGGCGGCACAGGCATCAGGAGCCGGATCCAGGAAAGCGAAGTTCATCCCCAGCGGAGTGCCCGCCAGAGCCAGCATGCGGCCCAATTGACCGCCACCGATTACACCGATTTTCATCGTCAGAAACCTCAGGCTACGCGCGGGTCTGGATTGTCCAGCACGCTGTCTGTCTGTTCAGCACGGAATGCTTTCAAAACGGTATGGAACTGCGGATGCTTGGCGCCCAGGATGCTCGCCGACAACAGGGCAGCGTTGATCGCGCCCGCTTTGCCGATGGCCAGGGTTGCAACCGGGATGCCCGCCGGCATTTGCACGATCGACAGCAGCGAGTCTACGCCCGACAGCATGGCCGACTGGACCGGTACACCGAGTACTGGCAAATGGGTTTTGGCTGCACACATGCCTGGCAGGTGGGCTGCGCCACCGGCACCCGCGATGATGACCTCGATCCCGCGGCCTTCGGCCTCTTCGGCATACTGGAACAGCAGATCCGGAGTGCGGTGGGCAGAGACCACTTTCACTTCGTAAGGAATGCCGAGTTTTTCCAGCATATCGGCGGTGTGGCTGAGGGTGGACCAATCGGACTTGGAGCCCATGATCACGCCTACCAGTGCACTCATCGTCGCGCCTCTTCTCTTGGGCGCCCGCAGGCGCGTCAAAAAACAACAAGCCACGTGGAGGATCCGACGTGGCTTGTTATAGGAATTAAGGCCGGTCAAGCCAGCCGAAGGCCGCGCAGTATACCCCAAACATGTGCCTTGAAAGCACCTTTGACGACCATCTGTCTTGCACATCGGACAATCCCGAATACCCCGGTTTTATTGACCTTCAGGTCAAAACACGCCTCCTCGGCTACGGCCTCTGATCATCAGGTGCCACGCCTACATTGCACAGAGATAGAAACGACATAACTCGACGAATTCCAGCCACGGCGAAACCTGGAATTAACGTCTTCACTTAAATTCAAACCGGTAACAGCAAAAACGTAAACAGTCCTGCAAGGATTGCAGGCTCTTTATTAAAAGGATATTTCCCATGCAACCGATCACACTTTATATTTTTATCCACAACGATGTCCCGCACCGCGCCATCAACACATTGGGGCGTGCATACTTCAAAGAGTTTACCGACGAAATCACGGCAATTACAAAGCGATCTTTTATATTCAAGGACATACGTAACGTGCAGGGCATGACTGACTTCAACTATAAAAGCCAGTCCATAGACGACGTTCTTCATAGATGGGAATTGGCGGCCATCCGATACAAAAACCAACACGGGTTAAAGTGGGGTAAAACCGAACGCTACATTCTGGTTACGCACTCCCCGCTCAACGAAACCACCCTGGGTTGCGCCTACCCCGGGCAACCCGCCGTCATTGCCAGCCTTAAACACTATCAAGTGATCGCCCATGAAGTAGGCCACAGTTTCAATGCATCCCACAACAATGCAGCACTCGGCCACAATCCATGGGGAAGCGTATGTGAAACGTTCATGTTTCCCAACGCTTCAACTTTTCGAAGTAATTGTTACCGTTTCACGCCGGAAAACAGAAACAACATAAGCGCATTCTTAAGTGATGCCCCCTAAGACCGGAATTTCTAACAGACTTATCAGTCATCACCTGAATGAAGGCTAAAAATGCGACCGATCAATATATATACATTTGTTCATGACACTGTTCTTCAGAAAAACGATCGCCACCTAAAATATTTATTTTTCGATATTTTTACGCCCCAGCTATCAACGATGACTGGCCGTTCGGTTAACGTTGTATTTCTGCGGGATATTCCCGACATCACAAATTTTGACTACCTGTCCTTCTCAGATAACCGTCTGGATATTGAGCCGGTTATTGAAGCACTGAGCACGGCCATTAAAGCCGTCTTTGCTGCATACATGGCTGAACATCGGCGGGCCGGAAAACCTGCCGATTTATACCTGATCCTGATTGATGGACTCCTCATGCCCTCAATGGGGGTGGAGGGCATGGCTATTCCAGAGGCCAACATCGCTATCGCCACGACACTTGGACGAACGGTGGTGGCCCATGAAATAGGGCACTGCCTCGGCGCTACCCATGAAGATGTTGCCTTGTATCGTGAGCCCGAACGTAATGATCCTTCTCACTGTGCAACCTTTATGGCAACGGGCCGCGTGGAGGGTGCTTGCTCTATCTTCAGCTTTAGCAGTGAAAATTACGCCAACATAAAGCAGCACCTAAAAAAAGCCCCTTAAAACCCATAACAAAAATAACAAAAAACGCATTCACTCGGGTTGAGTTCCACTTTCCAGTTTTCGCCACAACAACCGTACGTTGGCCTTGCGCACCAGGGCACAGCGGTATAGGCGAATCTCCAGCGGCACATGCCATTGAGGGCCTCCACACACCACCAGCTCGCCCCGCGCCAGCTCGGCGCGCACGCTCAAATGCGGCACCCAGGCAATGCCCAACCCTTCGAGCGCCATGCTTTTAAGGCTGTCGGCCATCGCGGTCTCATAAATAGTGGTAAAGCGCAGGCTGCGCTGGCGCAGCAGCAAATTCACCGAGCGGCCCAGAAATGCGCCAGCGCTATAGGCCAGTAGCGGCACGCTGACATCGCCCTCCAGATCGAACAACGGCTTGCCGTCGGCATCGGCCGCGCATACCGGCAGCATTTCGGTATTACCCAGGTGCAGGGACGGGAAAATTTCCGGATCCATCTGCAAGGCCGCATCCGGATCGTAAAAAGCCAGCATCAAATCGCAGCCGCCTTCGCGCAAAGCATGCACCGCGTCTCCGACGTTAGTCGCAACCAGTCGTGTCGCGATGTTCAGCCCTTCATTGCGCAACTGGGCGATCCAGCGCGGGAAAAAACCCAGGGCCAGGGAGTGAGCGGCAGCCACTTGCATGACCTCACCCTGCCCGCCTTCGAGGTGATGAAGGTGACGCAGCACCTCACCCAACTGTTCGACGACCGTACGTGCGGTAACCAAAAACAGCTGACCGGCCGCAGTCAACTCCACCGGGGTGCGGGAACGATTCACCAAGGTCAGCCCAAGCGCCGCTTCAAGGCTGCGAATTCGCCGACTAAAGGCCGGCTGAGTGACGAAACGGCGCTCTGCTGCCTGGGAAAAACTGCGGGTAGCAGCCAGGGCACTGAAGTCCTCTAACCATTTACTTTCGAGATTCATCGAGTCCTCCCGGACGCGCACCAAAATGGGTCACACGCTCGACGCGCCTGCCGCGTCACGTCGCTATTATGCCGTTTATGCATAGGTTAGTGTTTAAAGGCATTGGCCCAAAATAGTCTGCAGGCCTAGGATTCGCAGCGTTCCGGCCCAGACCGGGTTCATATCGAGATGATTTCTATCATGTCCTCCGCTGCATCTTTCCGTACCGAAAAAGACCTGCTTGGCGTACTCGAAGTACCCGCTCAAGCGTATTACGGCATCCAGACCCTGCGAGCGGTGAACAACTTCCGTCTCTCCGGCGTTCCGATCTCGCATTACCCGAAGCTGGTTGTGGGCCTGGCCATGGTTAAACAAGCCGCTGCTGACGCCAACCGCGAGTTGGGTCATCTGAGCGACGCCAAGCACGCTGCCATCAGCGAAGCGTGTGCACGTCTGATCCGCGGCGATTTCCACGAAGAGTTCGTGGTGGACATGATTCAAGGCGGCGCTGGCACTTCAACCAACATGAATGCCAACGAAGTGATCGCCAACATCGCGCTGGAGGCCATGGGCCATCAGAAAGGCGAATACCAATACCTGCACCCGAACAACGACGTCAACATGGCGCAGTCGACCAACGACGCCTACCCGACGGCCATTCGTCTGGGCCTGTTGTTGGGTCACGACGCGCTGCTGGCCAGCCTCGACAGCCTGATCCAGTCGTTTGCAGCCAAAGGCGCCGAGTTCAGCCACGTCCTGAAAATGGGCCGTACCCAGCTGCAAGACGCCGTGCCAATGACCCTGGGTCAAGAGTTCCGCGCTTTCGCCACTACATTGAGTGAAGACCTGGCTCGCCTGAAAACCCTGGCGCCAGAGCTGCTGACTGAAGTGAACCTGGGTGGCACCGCCATCGGTACCGGCATCAACGCCGACCCGCGTTACCAGATGCTGGCCGTGAACCGCCTGGCCACCATCAGCGGTCACCCGCTGGTACCGGCGGCCGACCTGATCGAAGCCACCTCCGACATGGGCGCCTTCGTACTGTTCTCCGGCATGCTCAAGCGTACCGCGGTCAAGCTGTCGAAGATCTGCAACGACTTGCGCCTGCTGTCCAGCGGCCCACGTACCGGCATCAACGAAATCAACCTGCCAGCACGTCAGCCAGGCAGTTCGATCATGCCAGGCAAGGTCAACCCGGTTATCCCGGAAGCCGTGAACCAGGTGGCATTCCAGATCATCGGTAACGACCTGGCCCTGACCATCGCTGCCGAAGGTGGCCAGCTGCAACTGAACGTTATGGAGCCGCTGATCGCGTTCAAGATCTTCGACTCGATTCGTCTGCTGCAACGCGCCATGGACATGCTGCGCGAACACTGCATCACCGGCATCACGGCCAACGAAGCGCGCTGCCGTGAACTGGTCGAGCACTCGATTGGTCTGGTGACTGCACTTAACCCGTACATCGGTTATGAAAACGCCACCCGTATCGCCCGTATCGCTCTTGAAAGCGGCCGCGGCGTACTGGAACTGGTGCGAGAAGAAGGCTTGCTCGACGACGCCATGCTCGACGACATCCTGCGCCCGGAAAACATGATTGCTCCGCGTCTGGTGCCACTCAAGGCCTGATGCTGTAACACGCTCAACGCTCACCAGGTCGAGGGACTAGACACCTCTCACCTTTTGAGGGCTTGCAGATACGTCTGCAGGCCCTTTTTTTTGGCCCTGGGATTTTGAAACCCCTCCCCCCTCTCCCAGAGGGAGAGAAGACTAAAGGCAAAAGCAGATCAGATTAACGCCACAAATCGAGCCCTTTGACCCTCAGGGAGAGGGCTGGGGTGAGGGCAATTTGACAATAAACAAAGCCATATCGGACAACTCACACATGAAAATTCAGTCACTTATGCAGACGCTTCCTGCGCTCCTAGGTATAGTGCCGCCCCTCTTCCTGTGCCCGGCCCCAGCACCAGCGGCCATCGTCAGCACGGAAACAGCATCGTAAACCAAGCAGCAACATGGCCAGGGTCACACTGATCGCCTACGTTTATGCCTTGCTCAAGCAGGTGTAACGCGATATTTCGATCCGGCCGTGTTGCCATCAGATAAAAACAGCGAGGAATAATCCATGCTTGAAGTCATCAATGACTTCCTCTCAGGGAAAGTGCTAATCGTGCTCATGGTCGGGCTCGGTGGCTACTTCACGATCCGCTCGCGTTTCGTTCAGTTTCGTTACTTTCTGCACATGTTTTCGGTTTTCAAGGACAGCCTGCGCAGCAGCGCCGGTGAGCTGAGCTCATTTCAGGCATTGATGCTGAGCCTGGCCGGCCGTGTCGGCGCGGGCAACATTGCCGGCGTCGGTATTGCCGTTACCCTGGGTGGCCCCGGTGCCGTGTTCTGGATGTGGGTGACCGCCCTGGTCGGCATGTCCAGCAGCCTGATCGAATGCTCCCTGGGCCAGCTGTACAAGCGTCGTGATTCGGAAGGCCAACTGCGCGGCGGCCCGTCCTTCTATATGAAGTACGGCCTGGGCAAAGTGTGGATGGGCAAACTGATGGCCGTGCTGTTGCTGATCACCTTCGGTTTTGCCTTCATGGGCCTGCAAGCCCATGCCGTGACCCACTCGCTGCAAGACGCCTTCGGCTTCAAGGTCAACTACTCGGGGCTGGCCATCGCCATCCTGCTGGGCCTGGTGTTTATCGGCGGGATCAAGCGTATCGCTTCGGTAGCCGACCTGCTGGTACCGGTCAAGACCCTGGCCTATATTGCGGTCACCCTGTATGTGATCGTACTGCAGTTCGACCACGTACCCGCCATGCTGGGCCATATCGTCAAGAGCGCCTTCGGCCTGGACCCTGTGTTCGGTGGCCTGATCGGCAGTGCAATCGTGATGGGCGTCAAACGTGGCGTCTTCGCCAACGAAGCCGGTCTGGGCAGCGCCCCGAACGTGGCTGCCGTGGCCGATGTTGAGCACCCGATCGCCCAAGGCGTGGTGCAGGCATTCAGCGTATTCCTCGACACCTTTGTGATCTGCACCTGTACGGCTTTGCTGATTCTGTTGTCGGGCTTCTACACCCCAGGTTTTGAAGGCGACGGCATTGCCCTGACCCAGAACTCCCTGGCAGCCGTGGTCGGCGAATGGGGTCGTGTCTTTATCAGCGTGGCCCTGGCGCTGTTCGTATTCACCTCGATGCTCTACAACTACTACCTGGGCGAGAACAACCTGCGCTTTTTGGTTGGAGAGAGCCGCAAAGCACTGATGGGTTATCGCGCACTGGTACTGGTGCTGATCTTTTGGGGGTCGATCGAAAACCTGCAAACGGTTTTCGCTTTCGCCGACATTGCCATGACCATGCTCGCCTTCGTTAACCTGGTTGCGCTGGCGATGCTGTTCAAGATCTGCATGCGCGTGCTCAAGGACTACGATGACCAGCGCCGCGCGGGGATCAAGACACCTGTCTTCGATTCCAGTAAATTCCCGGATCTGGATCTCGATCTAAAGGCCTGGCCGCCAAAGCCGGCCGCCCAGGTCGACGAAACAAAACGCTGATACTTGACGCGGCGGTTCTCCAGAACCGC
>NZ_JASJWL010000040.1:0-41707 GCF_035019225.1 Pseudomonas sp. CCC4.1
TTTTTACACCCCCACCCCGCCAACCCCGCTCCTCTCTGGTCTCGTGGGCTCGGAGATGTGTATAAGAGACAGAGCAGGCTCGCTCCCACAGGGAGGGTTGACCGGCAACAGAGTATCTACAGGGGAGGCTGGCGCTGCCCCCCTATAATGCCTGCTCTATATCCGCCAGCAAATCGGCGACATCCTCCAGCCCCACCGCCAGGCGCACCAATCCTTCACTTATTCCGTGTCGTGCCCGTTCCTCCAGGGTGTAGGTAGAGTGGGTCATGCTCGCGGGATGCTGCGCCAGTGACTCGGCCCCCCCCAGGCTGACCGCACGGCTGAACAATTGCAGGGCATTCATAAAGCGCTGTCCTGCAGCCATGCCGCCCTTGAGCTCAAAGGCAATCATGCCCCCCGGCAGTTTCATCTGCCGGGATGCCAGCTCGTATTGCGGGAAAGAGGGCAGGCCGGGGTAGGCCACCCATTCCACGGCAGGGTGATCCTGCAACATATGCGCAATGGCCTGGGCGCTGCTGCAATGGCGATCCATGCGCAGGGCCAGGGTCTTGATACCGCGCATCAGCAAATGCGCATCATGGGGCGACAAGACAGCCCCGGTCAGGTCCTTCAAGCCTTGCAGACGGATCCGGTCAGCCAGGAGCTGGCTGGTGACCACCATGCCAGCGGTGATATCACTGTGCCCGCTCAGGTACTTGGTGGCCGAATGCACCACCACGTCGGCGCCCAGTTCCAGTGGGCGCTGCAGATAGGGCGTGCAGTAGGTGTTGTCGATCACCACGAGCAGGTTGTCATGTGTGTGGGCAATCCGCGAGACGGCAGGGATGTCCACCAGTTGCATATTCGGGTTGGCCGGCGTCTCGAAGTAGATCATGCGGGTTGCAGGGCTGATCGCGGCTTGCAGTTCGGCCGGGTTGGCCATGTCCACATGTTTGACCACCACCCCGAATTCACCGATGCCGTGGTGCAGCAGGGCAAAGGTGCAGCCATACAAGGTGCGGTTGACGATGATTTCATCGCCGGGCCGCAGCAGGGTCCAGAATGTTGCGGCGATCGCGCCCATGCCGGAACTGAACGCCACACCCGCTTCGCCGTTTTCCAGCGCCGCCATGCGTGCTTCCAGCAGGGCCAGGGTGGGGTTGGAAATGCGGGTGTAAAAATGCCCGTGCTCTTCACCGGAAAAACAGCCTGCGCCGTATTCGGCCGTGGCAAAGGCAAAGGTTGAGGTCATATAAACAGGGGGGATTACCGCGCCGTTGTGTTCCAGCGGGTTATAACCGTAGTGGATGGCGCGAGTAGAAAAGCCGAAGTTGTTGTTCTTATCGTTCATGGTGAACTCTCCGATATTTCCTACAATGCTATGCTTTAAATGAACGTGGAAAATTCCAAATTTACCTGTAAATACACCACTTACCAGAACAAAAAACCGCCACGCTGACCGCTAGGGGCAAAACATGCCAAACGCTCTGGACAGAACCGATAAAGCCTTGCTTTGCGCACTGCAGGGCAATGCCCGACTTACCGTTGCAGAGTTGGCCGAGAGTGTCTCACTGACCACCTCGCCGTGTTGGCGACGGGTCAAAATGCTGGAAGAGAGCGGGATCATTACGGGCTATCAGGCGGTTCTTTCGCCAAAGGAACTGGGATACGGGGTCACGGCGTTTGTCAGCATCATGATGGCCTCTCACTCGCAAGAACTGGCCAGAAGCTTTGAACAACGGTTATTGGAAATTCCCGAAATCGTCGCGTGTCACAACGTGTCGGGTCGTTACGACTTTTTATTGGAAGTCGTGGCCAGGGATCTTGAATCCTTTGGCGAATTTGCCCGTGAAGTCCTGCAGACATTGCCCGCGGTCAAAGAGATTTACTCGAGTTTTTCGTATAAGTCGGTCAAGCCAAGGCGAGAGGTGCCTGTTGAAGGTTGAGTGCATCAAGGGTGCATTCAAGTCTTATCTGTAAAATAACTTTTCGATGAGTTGTAAGTGTTTTCTTTGAGTAGAGTAGTTCTGGCCTGATTACTCTTTTGGTGACGGCAGGTGCGTGTTTTAAGTGCTTGGCTTTTACTTTTAATTACATTGATTAAGAGTAAATCCCCATGTTGAACCGCGAAGTAATGCTCCAGCTGTTCCCCAAAAGTACGGCCTGCGTCGATCTGTATTTGCCCCTTGTGCAGGCCGTTAGCCGTCAAGTGTTGATCAATACCCCCCGACGCCTTGCTGCATTTCTAGCTCAGGTAGGCCATGAAAGTGCAGGGTTCACGGTACTTGTCGAAAACCTTAATTACAGTGCCGGTGGCCTCGCGGCCACCTGGGGCTCCCGCTTTGCGCAGAAGGATGGCGAAGGTCAATACATTACCGTAACGGACGGCAATCGCTCCCGGCGCGTACCCAATGCTGACGCGCTTATGCTTCAGCGCCGGCCGCAGGCAATTGCAAACCGGGTCTACAGCAACCGCCTGGGCAATGGCTCAGAGGCGTCGGGGGAAGGCTGGTTATATCGGGGCAGGGGATTGATTCAAGTCACCGGTAAAACCAACTACTGCCAGTGCAGCCAGGGGTTGTTCGGGGATGAGCGCTTGCTCACCAGCCCGCAACTGCTGCAAGAGTGGCAATGGGCAGTGGCGTCGGCGGGCTGGTACTGGAACTCGCGCAGTATAAATACCCTGGCAGACGGGGAGGATTTCGAACGCGTGACAAGGGCTATCAATGGTGGTCTCAATGGTCACGCCCAGCGTGCGGCGCTATACCGCAAGGCACTGGTTTTATTGCACGCCTGAGCGGTTCAATCAGGCCATAATGCCCGCGCAGTTTGTTCGCAGCCATCAGGAGCCATAGATCAGTGATGTTCGAGATAAAGCCGATTAACCCCGAGACATATCGTCAGCAAACTCGCCGCAGTACGCTGTATATCGCGTTGACGTTTGTCTTGCTGGCGCTGCTGTTGTCAGGTGTGCTGGTCATGGTTTTGGGTGTCGCCGGTGGCGACAATTTTCGCCTGAATCTGGCCGGGGTCATTGTTGCCCTGATCACGACCTTCCTGCTGGTGCGCTACCTGTTCTGGTCTCAACCCTGGATGGCGCCCGCAGTCTACGGCTGGCAACTCAAGCGTAGCCTGATGAAGGTCACCAATGTCATGCATCACGTAACGGCGGGAGTCATGGCGGGGGATGTGGCGGCGATGAAGCTGCTGCGCTTCTATCATCTGGGCGTGACCCAGATGTACCAGCTGGACGCCAATTCCAGCGCGTTAAGCCAAATGGTTCGCGAGATCGATTTGCACAAGGCACGTCTTGAAGCACTGGGCATCGACACCGGGCAGACCCGGCTCGATCCGCAGTGGATTGATGCGGTGAAAAAGTTTGCGCCGCTGAAGTAATGCTGCTCACCAGACCTGCTGTGTTTGTGTGGGAGCGAGCCTGCTCGCGAAGTTCGTAAGTGATAGCCTGTTTTTACGGGATAAATGCGACGATCTGGAGCTCTTCGCGAGCAGGCTCGCTCCCACCGTCGGGGCATGCGAGCCTTATGGGTGGGGTTCAGCTTACGACGCGATAGCACGGCTCATAGGCCGCACCGCCTGGCAGTTTCATACGATGCTGCTCAACAAATGCCTGCAGCAGTTTGTCCAGAGGTTTCATCACGGCAGCGTCACCGTGGATCTCGTAAGGCCCGTATTGCTCGATCAGATGGATGCCTTTCTCTTTTACGTTACCCGACACAATCCCGGAGAAGGCCTGACGCAGGTTGATGGCCAATTCATGTGCTGGCATGTCGCTGCGCAGTTTCAGGCTGGCCATGTTGGCGTGGGTCGGGTCGAACGGGCGCTGAAAGCCTTCGTCGATTTTCAGTAACCAGTTGAAGTGGAAAGCGTCGTTGCGCTCGCGGCGGAATTGTTTAACCGCCTTGAGCCCGGCGGTCATATGACGGGCCACTTCGGCCGGGTTGTCGATGATGATCTGATACTGCTGTTGCGCTTCTTCACCCAGGGTAGCGCCGACAAACTCATGCAGTTGCTGCAGATAGGGTTCGGCTTCCTTGGGGCCGGTCAGGACAACCGGGAACGGCACATCTTTGTTCTCCGGGTGCATCAGAATGCCCAGCAGGTACAGGAATTCTTCTGCCGTGCCAGCACCGCCCGGGAAGATAATCACCCCGTGACCGACCCGCACAAAGGCCTCAAGACGCTTTTCGATATCCGGCAGAATGACCAGTTCATTGACGATGGGATTCGGCGCTTCGGCAGCAATGATGCCCGGCTCGGTCAGGCCCAGATAGCGGCCACCGGTCAGACGTTGTTTGGCGTGGGAAATGGTGGCGCCCTTCATTGGCCCTTTCATCACACCGGGACCGCAGCCGGTACAGATATCCAGGCTGCGCAGGCCCAGTTCGTGGCCGACCTTTTTGGTGTATTTGTACTCTTCGGTATTGATGGAGTGGCCACCCCAGCACACCACGATTTTCGGTTCGACGCCCGGGCGCAACGTGCGGGCATTGCGCAGCAAGTGGAACACGTAGTCGGTGATGCCCGCCGAGCTGCTCAGGTCAATGCGTGGGCTGTCCAGGCCGCTCTGGGTGTAGACGATGTCGCGCAGGGCGCTGAAGAGCATTTCACGGGTACTGGCGATCATTTCGCCATCGACAAATGCATCGGCAGGGGCGTTGAGCAGTTCAAGCCGCACGCCGCGGTCTTGCTGGTGAATCCGCACCTCGAAGTCCTGATAGGCCTCAAGGATGGTCTTGGCGTTATCGACGTGAGCGCCGGTGTTGAGGATAGCCAGTACGCACTGGCGGAAAAGCGTGTAGCTGGTGCCTGAGCCAACCTCGCTCAGCTGTTGTACTTCACGTTGGGAAAGTGTTTCCAGGCTGCCTTTCGGGCTGACCGAGGCGTTGATGACTTGTCTTTGGACCATTGCGAGCTTCCTTGAGCGGGGTCGAAAAATTGCTTGGCGCAGCTTTTGAATTCATGTCATCAGTGCGAGCGAGGCGTCCCGACTCTTGCGTCTTTGGATTGCATTTCTGTAAGCATAGTAGCCTTGGTCCTGTAATTAAAAGAGCCGCAGTTAACTCCAGTTACAGTACCAGCAGTGAGCACGGCAGCGATAAGGTAACCTCGCAAGTTACTGAAACAGAAAAAGGACTGGCAGATGATCATCACCACCACACACAGCATTGACGGCAGAAAAGCCACTGAATACCTGGGGATTGTCAGTGCCGAATCGGTTCACGGCATCAATGTGGTACGAGATTTTTTGACCGGAGTACGCGACTTTTTTGGTGGGCGCTCTCAGACGCTGGAGCGAGCACTGAAAGAAGCGCGAGCAGAGGTCACGGACGAAATTCGAGACAGGGCCAAAGCCATGGGAGCGGATGCGATTATGGGGCTGGGGTTTGAAATCAGCATGCCGTCAGGGCGTGGCGGCATGCTGGTGGTGTTTGCCACGGGCACGGCTGTGCGCTTGAACTGAGGCACCAGGATTCGACCGCACAGGGCGGTCGAATGGGCTTTACGAATTAAACCGTTTTCGCCAAAGGTACGCCTGCAGTGGTTTTGGACAGCGCGTCCTGCAGTTTTTGCTCTTGTTCCGGGGACAGGGAGGTACGCAGGACCTTGCCCTTGAAGTCCGAGTCTTCCAGTTCCTTCAGCACTTTTTCCGGCTGGAATTTGCGCAGCAGAACGAACAGGGCCGAGGAATCATTCGGAATGGTCTCGCTCAATGACTTGATGAAATCATCATCGATCCCGTAATCGCTCAATGAGCCCGACAAAGCGCCGGTACCGGCACCCAGTGCGCCGCCGATGGCAAAGCCTGCCAGCGGGTTGAGAAACAGCAGCCCGACCAGTGCGCCCCACAGGCCGCCGGTGACCAGGCCTGAAGTAGCCCCGATCGCTGTCAGGTTAACGCTTTGCTTGATATGGATCTTGCCTTCGGCATTACGCACCACAATCACCGCATCTTCCAGCTCGACCAGATGCTCCTTGCTCAGCGAAACCATCTTGGTGAGGGCACGATCTGCTTTTTCGGTGTCTGAAAATCCCACTACGATTAAATCGGACATGTCTTTCATTCCTTGACGGTACAGGTCCAGCCCGGCGAAGGGCTGAAGGGTGGAGGGGTTTCTCAAGGCGGCACAATGCAAACACCCTGGCGCGCAGTGGTTCAGCTTTCTGGAGCCTGCTGCGAGGAATGAGCGTGGTCGCTAACCTTGAAACGGTCAAGTCGACGAGACATATCTCTTGATAAAGAGAGGGTGCGGCAAGGGGATAATGCCGTGGCAGGTGCAGTGTGCAAATGATTTGAGGAGGGCTGGCTGAGCAGCCCTGACCTCAAGCCTTGGGCTGATACCTCACAGGCTTATGGCTGTTCGTTCTTTTCAGGTGCATTCAGGCCGGCCTGGATACGTTGGTAAATTTCTTCACGGTGAACGGCTACATCCTTCGGCGCATTGATGCCGATTCTGACCTGTTGTCCGCTGACACCTAAAATAGTGATCGTAATATCGTCACCGATGTTTATGCTTTCACCAACTTTGCGGGTGAGTATCAGCATTTTTTTCTCCTTGATGGCTTTGTAAGGCACGTCTCTGAGACGGTGCGGCTTCGGTCATGACTACAGAATACTGCTAAGTACGTATTATTGCGCCGCTCATTACAGACGACATGGCCAGAGGTTTAATTCCCTTTACGGGGAAAATTCTCGCGCATAAGCCTTAAATTGGGGCACTTTGGATTTGTTCAAGGAGAGCAAGGCCGCTGCCCCAGTGATAAAATCTACCCATTCAAACAGACAGGGGAAACGCAGTGCGTATAGTCATCGTGATGACAGCAATATTGGCCTTGACGGCTTGCGGTCAGGAGTCTAACGATAAAATCCAGCGGGCTAAAGCAGCTTCTGAAGCAACGATGGCCCAGGCCCCTGTTGCTCACTGGGCTTTGGAGATCACTGAAGGCCAGAGAGCGACCATTCCGGACACGACCGGCAGGCTTCTTGACAACGGTTTTACTCCTTACATTTACGAGAGTGGCGGGGTTCAGCACTTCCTGATCGGACCATTCACCACCCAGGCTCAAGCGCTTGAGGCCCAGCAAAAGATGAAGCTCAAGCCCAAGCTGGACGGTATTGAAACCAACGTGATCGAACTGCCCGCCGCGAAATAGTCTGATACAGCGTCGGGTACCCGCCTGAGCTTAGCTGCCGCTGGCGTTATTCGACGCTTTGTGCAGGAAATATTTGTTCACTCGGCGCACATCAGAGCAACACGACGGCAAGGGCCATCGCCATGAGCAATCACAAGATCGAAATTCGACGCAGCAATGTCGAAAAAATCCTTCTGGGGGCTGAAAAGGTTTTTGCCGAAAAAGGCTTTGCCGGTACGGCGATGGCGGACATTGCGGCGCAAGTCCAGTTGCCACGTTCCAACCTGCATTACTACTTCAGCACCAAGACGGATCTTTACAGCGCGGTATTGCTGGGGTTGCTGGAAGTGTGGAAACAGGATGCGCTGTGTTTCGAGACCTACGACGATCCTCGTCTGGTATTGAGCAGTTACATTCGTGCCAAAATGCACCACTCACGTACCCGGCCCCATGGCTCCAAAGTCTGGGCCAATGAAATGATCCATGGCGCCCCGACCCTGGGTCTTGCGCTTGATGCCAGTTTGTATGACTGGGCCAAGATCAAGGAGGCGAAAATTCGCCAATGGGTGCAAGACAAGCGAATCCTGCCTGTTGAGCCGTCCAGCCTGCTGTATATGATCTGGGCATCAACTCAGCATTACGCTGACTTTGACCATCAAGTGATGATCATCAACGATCACCAGCCGTTGTCCGATATCCAGTTTGAACGTGCGGTGCAGACCGTCACCAGCGTGATCCTGCGCGGGATCGGGCTGGAGCCGTAAGCAACCCTGCTTATCGATCGTGTGGGAGCGGGCTTGCTCGCGATGGCATCATCCCGGTGTACCTGACACACCGCATTGCCTGCATCGCGAGCAAGCCCGCTCCCACAGGGTTGATTTACGAAGCCACGCAGTACGGGTTACGTGGGTCGTGGTTCCAGTCCAGAAATGGCAGGCCATTGTTGTGTGGCACCATCTCGATACAGTCCTGCACCGGGCAGGTTATCTGGCACAGGTTGCAACCCACACATTCATCGTCGATCACTTCATACCGATGTGTGCCGTCGGCCTGCTTCAAGCTGGCGATGGCCTGGTGCGAAGTATCTTCGCAGGCAATATGGCAGCGCCCGCAACCAATACAGGCGTCCTGATCGATCCTGGCGATAACCTGATAATTGATATCCAGATATTTCCAGTCAGTAGTATTGGCCACTGCACGGCCGGAAAAGTCCTCCAGGCTGGTATAGCCTTGACTGTCCATCCAACGCGACAAACCGTCTTTCATTTCTTCAACAATTCGAAATCCGTGAAGCATCGCTGCGGTGCATACCTGTACCGAGCCACAGCCCAGGGCAATAAACTCTGCAGCATCACGCCAACTGCCAATGCCGCCTATCCCACTGATAGGCAAGCCTTTGGTCAGCGGGTCGCGGGCAATTTCCGCCACCATATTCAGGGCTATCGGCTTGACTGCCGAACCGCAATAGCCGCCGTGGGTGCTCTGGCTGCCCACTACGGGTAGCGCCACCATGCGTTCAAGGTCGACACTGGTGATCGAGTTTATGGTGTTGATCAATGACACCGCATCGGCGCCGCCACGATGGGCCGCCCGGGCGCTAAGGCGCACATCGGTGATATTGGGCGTCAGTTTGACGATCACCGGCAATGAACAGTAGGTCTTGCACCAGCGTGTGACCATTTCCACGTACTCGGGCACCTGGCCAACGGCCGCGCCCATGCCGCGCTCCGGCATGCCGTGGGGGCATCCGAAATTCAGCTCGATGCCATCGGCACCGGTGGCCTCCACCAGTGGCAGGATGTATTTCCAGGACTCTTCTTCGCAGGGCACCATCAGCGACACGATAAGGGCCCGATCCGGCCAGTCCTTCTTGACCTGGGTGATCTCGCGCAAGTTGATTTCAAGGGAGCGATCGGTGATCAGCTCGATATTGTTGATGCCCATAACCTCGCGGTTGGGGCCGTAGTGTGCCGAGTAACGCGAGGACACGTTAACCGCGGCCGGGTCCTCACCCAGGGTTTTCCAGACCACGCCACCCCAGCCTGCCTCGTAGGCTCGTACCACGTTGTAGGCTTTGTCGGTAGGTGGCGCAGACGCCAGCCAGAACGGGTTGGGGGCCTTGATACCGGCGAAAACAATCGAGAGATCGGCCATTTATGCAGCCTCCTGATCAAGCATGAGTTGGGCATGCATGGCTTCTGCGGCCAGCTTGCCGTGTTGCACGGCCTGTACGGTCAGGTCTTGCCCCAGAGAGGTGCAATCGCCTCCGGCATACACACCGGGAATATTGGTGCGCAGGTGTTCGTCTACTTCGATGCGATCGCCCGCGCGCTTGAGTGTTTGCGCCAGCGGATCGCTCAGGGCTGCATCATCAAAGGCCTGGCCTATGGCCTTGAACACCGCGTCTGCGGCCAGCTCGAAGGTTTCACCGGTGGTCACCAGGCGCCCGTCTTCCAGGCGTGTGCGGGCAAAGCGCATGCCGCGCACCTTGCCGGTGTTGTCCAGCAACACGTCCTGTGGCTGTGCCCAGGTCATTAGTCGCACCTGATTGGCCTTGGCAATGTCCTGCTCGTGCCCGGTGGCGCCCATGTCCTGCAGCCCGCGGCGATACACCAGATTCACTTCGCGAGCGCCAAGACGGGCCATTTGCACGGCCATATCGATCGCAGTGTTGCCAGCGCCCAGCACAATGCAGCGCTCGGCCAGGGGTAACCGGGTCAGGTCGTCGCTCTGGCGCAACTCGCGGATGTAGTCGGTGGCAGCCAGCAGCCCCGGAGCATTTTCATGGGGCAAACCCAGCTGGCGACTGGCAGCCAGACCCAGCCCGAGAAATACCGCATCGAATTGCTGGTGCAGTTCGCTCAGGCTCAGGTTGTCGCCCAAGCGCTGGCCGTGGCGCACTTCAATGCCGCCAACCTGCAGGACGAAATCCACTTCGCGCTGGGCAAAATCGTCCACCAACTTGTATTTGGCAATCCCGTACTCGTTAAGCCCGCCGGATTTCTCCCGCGCTTCGAAAATCACCACCTCATGCCCGTGCAGTGCCAGGCGATGGGCGCAAGCCAGCCCCGCAGGTCCGGCGCCGACCACCGCGATGCGTTTGCCGGTGGGCGCAGCACGCTTGAACGGATGCTCGCTGAACTGTGCATGATCGACCGCATAGCGCTGTAACAAACCGATCAGTACAGGCGCGCATTCCTGGCTGTTGTTGCGCACGCAGGCTTGCTCGCACAGTACCTCGGTAGGGCACACCCGGGCACAACTGCCGCCGAGGATATTGGCCGAAAGAATTTTCTGTGCTGCGCCCTGGATGTTTTCCTGTTGGATATTGCGAATAAACGACGGGATATCTATATCGCTGGGGCAGGCATTGACGCAGGGGGCGTCGTAGCAATACAGGCAACGTGAGCTTTCCAGCACGGCCTGGCGAGCATTGAGGGGCGGCGCCAGATCGGTAAAGTGGCTGGCCAGGACCTGCGCAGATTCATGGGGGTGGGGTAAATGGTTCAAGGACTTGATCACGGTGCTTACCTCAGGGGTGAGGAGATCTTTGTGCCTCTGTCGGGCAGTGTTTTTATGCTCAGCGTTTAACAGCCACCGGTTGCTGATGCTCGGCGCGCTTTTTCAGCAAGTCGAACACCGCAGGGTAGGCCGGGCGTTCGATATAGCGACCGGCTCCGCGTTCGGCCCGCAGGTCACCGTCAACCCACACCAGGCGACCCTGACTGATGGTATGACTGGGCACACCGCGTACGGTCTTGCCTTCAAAGATGTTGAAGTCGACATTTTGATGGTGGGTTTTAGCGGAAATGGTGCGGGTGCCCTGAGGGTCCCACAGCACCAGGTCGGCATCGGCACCGACCCGGATCGTGCCTTTGCGCGGGTAGATATTGAAGATCTTCGCGGTGTTGGTGGAGGTCAGCGCTACAAACTCCTGCATCGACAGGCGCCCGGTATTCACGCCTTCATCCCACAGCAGCGCCATGCGGTCTTCGATACCCGCCGTGCCGTTGGGGATCTTGCTGAAATCGTCACGCCCGGCGGCCTTTTGTTCGGCGCAAAAGCAGCAGTGGTCGGTGGCGGTAGTGTGCAGGTTGCCCGATTGCAGGCCGTGCCACAGTGCCTCCTGATGCCCGCGAGGGCGGAAGGGCGGGCTCATCACGTAGCCTGCTGCCGTTTGCCAGTCGGGATGCTGGTACACGCTGTCATCCAGCAGCAAATGCCCGGCCAGTACTTCGCCATATACCGGTTGGCCCTGGCTACGGGCGTAGGTGATTTCGTCGAGTGCTTCACGGGTCGAAACATGCACCAGGTACAACGGCGTACCGAGGGTCTGAGCGATGCGGATCGCCCGGCTGGCCGCTTCGCCTTCCACCTGGGAGGGACGTGACAGCGGATGGGCTTCCGGCCCCGTCATGCCCTGGGCCATAAGTTTGCGTTGCAGGTGGTACACCAGTTCGCCATTTTCGGCATGCACGGTCGGGACCGCACCCAGCTCCAGGCAACGCTCGAAGCTGGCCACCAGGGTGTCGTCTGCGGCCATGATCGCGTTCTTGTAGGCCATGAAATGCTTGAAGCTGTTGATGCCGTGATGGCTGACCAATTCGGCCATTTCTTCACGTACCTGCTCGCTCCACCAAGTGATTGCGACATGAAAGCCATAGTCTGCTGCCGACTTTTCGGCCCAGCCCCGCCACTGATGAAAAGCCTCAAGCAGGGACTGCTGCGGGTTGGGAATGACAAAATCGATAATCGATGTTGTACCGCCTGCCAGACCGGCCGCAGTGCCACTGAAAAAGTCTTCGCTGGCGACGGTGCCCATAAACGGCAATTGCATATGCGTGTGGGGGTCGATACCACCGGGTATCAAATATTGGCCGCGACCATCGAGTACTTCGCAGCCTGAAGGAACATCAAGATCAGTGCCAATCGCGCGGACCAGACCGTCAGCGCAATATACATCCGCACAATAACTTTCATCATGGGTCACAAGCGTAGCGCCACGGATTAACAGCGACATACGGAGTTCCTCGCAGGCTGACCGGCTAGAGCCGGTTCTAACTGTTGTTATTGATATTTAGTGGGAAGTTTGCATTCCTGCCACTGGTGACAGGAATAAAATCTAGTGGGTTGTTGAAGAATGATCAAACTTTATTTTTAACGGGGTTAGATATGTATAACTATATGATTTTTAAAGTTAATTATTTTAAATCACCAAAATGATGCACGGCCTCACCATTTTGACGCACTTGACAGGATTCAAATATAAGCGAACTTTCTTATGCGAAATCAGGTGCTTGAGCTTGCGGATGAAGGGAGGTGAGTCGATTAAGTTAATAAGCACGCACCGAAGTGTTTCGTTTGGCGATATAAAAAAACTGATAAAGGCCTTTAACGGGAATGAGAGTCATTTGGCTGGTGTTTAAAACGGTTTTAAAAGCAGCGTGTTGCCAGTCATGCAGGACGGTTTGAGCAGGCGAGGGAAGTAACACGGCACAGTTCTTGATTGTTGCTGCCATGACCGGGCGGGATAGGCAAGTAAGTGTCCAGGCAAGGGAGCGCTTTGTGTCCATACGCAGCGCCAGGCAGTTCAACCAGGAGCAGCACAACAAGAGAGTGATCGACTATGCAACCGAGCAGATCAAAAGTCACCGAACGTAACGGTTTGTACGAACTGGATGCCGGGCCTGAAGTCCTCGATAGCCCCCGGTACAACCACGATATCGCCCCCACCAAAGTTCATGAGCGCACCTGGAACAAGTGGCATATCACTGCCTTGTGGGTCGGCATGTCCATTTGCGTACCCACCTATACCCTGGGCGGGGTTCTGACAGCCTATTTCGGGCTTTCAGTGGGTGAGGCACTGCTGGCGATTCTGCTGGCAAATATCGTGGTATTGATCCCTCTGACTCTCAATGCCTTTGCGGGCACCAAATACGGCATACCCTTTCCTGTTTTGCTGCGTTCTTCCTTCGGCATTATCGGCTCCAACGTACCGTGTCTGATCCGTGCTCTGGTGGCCTGCGGCTGGTTCGGGATCCAGACACTGTTCGGCGGTCTGGCCATTCACCTGTTTCTGGGCTCGGTGTTCGAGGGCTGGAAAAGCCTGGGCGGTACGGGTGAAGTGATCGGCTTCATGATTTTCTGGGCGCTCAACCTGTGGGTGGTATTGCGCGGTGCCGAGTCGATCAAGTGGCTGGAAACCCTGTCTGCACCCTTGCTGGTACTGGTCGGTATGGGCTTGCTGGTGTGGGCTCTGCCCAATGTGTCGATGAGTGAACTGCTGGCCCAGCCGCCCAAGCGCCCGGAAGGTGCCAGTGTGTACGGCTACTTCTTTGCCGGCCTGACTGCAATGGTGGGTTTCTGGGCCACCTTGTCCCTGAATATTCCGGATTTCAGCCGTTACGCAAAAAGCCAGAAAGACCAGATCCTGGGGCAGATTTTTGGCCTGCCGCTGACCATGTTCCTGTTCGCCGCTCTGGGCGTGGTGATGACGGCAGCGTCCGAAAAACTGGTAGGCGTTACCGTATCCGACCCGGTCAGCCTGATCGGCCATATCCAGAGCCCGGGCTGGGTGGCACTGGCCATGGCGCTGATCATCATCGCCACGCTGTCGACCAATACGGCGGCCAATATTGTGTCGCCCACCAATGACTTCCAGAACATCGCTCCCAAGTTGATCAACCGCACCACGGCAGTGATCTTGACCGGCCTGGTGGGCTTGGCGCTGATGGCTCATGAATTGCTGAAGAAACTCGGCCTGCTGGTCTCGGATGTGAGCCTGGAAACCGTGTACTCCAACTGGTTGCTGGGTTACTCCAGCCTGCTTGGGCCGATTGCCGGGATCATGGTGGTCGACTATTTCGTTATCCGTCAGCAAAAACTCGACCTTGCCGGGCTGTACCGTGACGGGGTGTACCCGGCCTGGAACTGGAAGGGTTTTATCGCTTTTGGTGTACCTGTGGCGCTGACGTTGCTGTCGTTGGGCAGCAGTGCCTTCAGCTGGTTCTATGACTTCGGCTGGTTTACCGGGTCGTTGCTCGGGGCCGTGATTTATTACGGGTTGTATCGCCTGAACAGTCAGCAAGCAGAAGCCGTCAAAGGCACGGTTTGAAGCGCCTTCCTATAAAAACTGCCTGAGGAAACTATCATGAACGCCGCACACGACCTTCAGCAGCACCGCGCGACATTGATCAACGGCGAGCGCCTGTGGGCCTCGTTAATGGAACTGGCCCAGCTGGGTGCCACGGTAAAGGGCGGTGTATGCCGCCTGGCCCTGACCGACCTGGACCGCCAGGCCCGGGATATTTTTGTACGCTGGTGTGAGGACGCTGGTTGCACCGTCAGCGTGGACGCCGTGGGCAATATCTTTGCCCGCCGTCCGGGGCGCAATCCGGATTTGCCGCCGGTGATGACCGGCAGCCATATCGACACCCAGCCCACCGGCGGCAAGTTCGACGGCTGCTTTGGCGTACTGGCCGGGGTTGAAGTACTGCGCACCCTCAACGACCTCAATATCGAGACTGACGCGCCGCTGGAAGTGGTGGTGTGGACCAATGAAGAAGGCTCACGCTTTGCGCCTTGCATGATGGGTTCCGGGGTTTTTGCAGACAAGTTTACCCTTGAAGAAACCCTGGCCAAAACCGATGCCCAGGGCGTGACCGTGGGTGAGGCCCTGAATGCAATTGGCTATGCTGGCAGCCGCCAGGTCAACGGCCACCCGGTGGGGGCCTACTTTGAAGCTCACATCGAACAGGGGCCGATTCTGGAGGACGAGCGCAAAACCATCGGCGTCGTACTTGGCGCCCTGGGGCAGAAATGGTTCGACCTCAACCTGCGCGGTGTAGAAGCCCATGCCGGGCCTACGCCCATGCACCTGCGCAAGGATGCATTGGTCGGGGCGGCGGCCGTGGTTGCCGCCGTCAACAAGGCAGCTCTTGGCCATCAACCCCACGCCTGCGGGACCGTGGGTTGCCTGCAAGCCTATCCGGGCTCGCGCAATGTCATCCCCGGTGAAGTACGCATGACCCTGGACTTCCGGCATTTGCTGCCCGAGCGGCTGGACTCGATGATCGAGCAAGTGCGTGGGGTGATTGAAGCCACCTGCGAGGAGCATGGCCTGAGTTTCGAACTGACTCCCACAGCAGACTTTCCGCCGCTGTACTTCAACCCTGATTGCGTCAACGCCGTGCGGGATGCGGCCAATGAGTTGGGCTTGTCGAACATGGATATCGTCAGCGGGGCAGGGCACGACGCCATCTTCCTGGCCGAACTGGGTCCGGCAGGGATGATATTTGTGCCCTGTGAAGGCGGCATCAGCCACAACGAAATCGAAAACGCCGATCCCAAGGATCTGGCAGCGGGATGCGCGGTATTGCTTAAGGCAATGTTGGCGGCGTCGAAAAATGTAGCGCATTGATGCTTATTTAAAGATCCAGCACTTTCTCCTGTCTATGGGAGCGGTAAAAGCCGCTCCTGTTTCCATATTTTCTTGTTCTTTAGATGCCCGCGAGATCGAATATTTGTTTCGTGATGTTTCGTTTCGCCTGCTGTGTCGGCATATTTGTATTTTAAGTTTGCGCAATAACAATGGCTTAGTGTTGTCCTAAAGATGATTCTGTAAGATGGTGTAGGATCTTTCTATGTATATTTGTTTGCGGCTATGGTCTCTTGAGGGTAATGTTTATTTGAGAACTTGTTGGGTTATTAATAACTGGGAAGTTATCAGGCTTAAGGTTGTGGGGGGGTTATGAATCTGGACGATATTGGCAATACACCACTCGTTGAGCTAATGCGATTTGCCTGCAATGGAGGTCGCTTGTTTTCGAAGTGTGAATATATGAATCCTTCTGGCAGTCATAAAGATCGAACTTATTTGAATATCATCACTTCGCTAGAGCGTGAGGGTGTCATTCGTAAAGGTATGACGCTGGTTGACTGCTCGACCGGTAACGGTGGGGCGGCGCTAGCATGGATTGGAAAGAAGAAAGGTTATTCCATCAAAATATTCATGCCGGAAGGGATGACATGTGAACGTAAAGAGCAAATAAGAGCGTATGGAGCACATGTGGTCGAAACGCCCAAAGAAAGCTTTTTGGTAGGGGCCGTTGATGCAGCTAAAGAGTATGTGAAAAGTAAAAATTCTAGTGAGGTCTATTTCTTGGATCAGTCGAGCACGCTACTTAATAAGTTGGCCTGGCATACCTGCGGAGAGGAGATTGTCAAAGCGCTTGGTGAGTACAAAGTTGTACCGGATTATTTCGTGTGTTCTTTAGGTACTGGAGGCACGTTCTCGGGTATTGCTGAAGTCTTGAAGCGGCATTATAGAGATATTAAAACAGTCGGTATTGAGGTGGATGCTTCTGCTCCATTGTATGCCGCAAGGCAAGGGCTTGAGTTTGAACATCGGTCGCATAATCTTATGGGGCTGGGAGCAGGTGTGTTGTCGATTAATACAACCCCTAACTTGATCGACGAAGTGGTTGTCGTGGATGGTGATGAAGCCTGGGAACAGATGAGGTTGTTTGTGTCAAAAAATGAATATGGCATAGGGCCGACGTGTGGTGCCAACTTGTTAGTGTGTGAAAAGATAGCGGCTATGCAAAGAGGTTTAAATATCGTCACGCTTTTTTTTGATAGTGCATGGAAGTACAAGAGCTGTTGGGATGGGGTTTATCCAGCGTATACGGAGGTCAAATGATGCTGCTGAAAGAGGTATATGAGAGAGCTAAAGTAGTTAGTGTGGGGGCAACAAGAATTACAGTAAATGAATTTACGGATCAGCTGCCGGCTTTGAGGCCGGAGGTGCTCCTCGAAGCGGCACGTGGTGTCATTGAGGTCATGGATTGGCATGTTGATAAAATAGTGACGGAGGAAGATAAGGGCGCACCGCTGGCGACAGCAGTCTCCATATTGACGGGTATTCCAATGGCTATTGCACGATGGTACACATATAGCCTTGAAGATGTGAATGATGTGTGTGTGGATCTTGAATCAGAATATTATCAAGGGAAGCTTTACCTTAATGGAGTTGTTGCGGGTGATAGAGTGGTCATTGTCGATGATACTCTGAGTACGGGAGGTGCTGTTATATCGTTGGTGGAGGCTGTTCGGCGTAGTGGGGCTGAAGTGGTCGATGTCGTGTGTGCAGTAGAGAAAGTACAAAATAATGGTAGGGAGCAGGTTTTGAATAGTACGGGTGTTGCAGTTAAAACGCTCGTTAGGATTGTATTGTCTGAAGATAGGGTTCGGGTGTTGGACTGATCCAGAAAAGCTCGCTAGGCGTGAGGGGAAGTAAGTAGGAAGGGTTGTCTATGAAGCCTGAAAACTTGGGTGTTATATTAGGGTTGTTCTTTTGTTTTATCAGCGCCGCCTTTGATGTGTATGTCGCGTTTATAACGCAGGTACTTGATACCCTGGTGGTTGTTTTCTATTGCTTTGTTTCGTCTGCTGCATTGTTTATGATGTACAGCCTCCGTGCAGGCAGGCATAGCTTGATGGACAAGATCCAGCAAGACTGGCCATTGGTGGTATGGATCAATCTGTCGGTATTGTTGAATTGGGGCGGTCTTTTTTATGCCCTGCGATTTCTGGAACCAGCGGTAGTAGGGGTAGCCTCAGTAGCCTGCGGCCCAGCATTGACTTTGCTGGTGTCGAGCTTTGTAAAAGGTGCTGGCAAGGCCACTGCACTCGAAACCCTGATTGCCGGACTGGTATTGCTCTCGGTTGCCATAATGCTGTTTCAGTCTTTGGTCGGGGAAAGTGGTATTTCTTCGACTTCCATAGAACAGAGAATTATCGGTATTGTCAGTGTAGTGCTGTGTGCAATGGGCACGGTATTTTATACGATTATTTCCAAAAAGATGTTTTATTGTCGTTGGAAAACTTATGATATTCTGGCTGTGAGGAGCATCATGATGGTAGTTGTTTGCAGCCTGTTTATCAGCTTCAGCGACACCTCATTCAGTCTCGCCCCCCAGTGGATCTTGCCGCTGTCAGTTCTGGTTATCGTCGGCCATCTGTTGCCTGTCTACCTTATTCAAAAAACCATTTTTCATCTCAGTCCAATAGCGGTGTCATTTGTATTGCTGACGTTGCCGGTTTTTACCTTGCTACTTCAATACCTGGATTCGCGGGTGGCGATTTCAATGCCGAGCATCCTGGCCGTCTGTCTTATTGTTGGACTGCTGGCCTGGCTGGCTATATCAAACAGGCGAGGTGCGAAATGATAAGAGTTGTAGTGGTTGACGGATTTTCGTCGGGTAAATTCCTGTCAAAGAAATTGTACGAAAATGAATGTGCTTTATTTCATGTTGTGTCCAGTTCTGATCTCGATGGCTATTATTATGTCGGATTTGATTCGTCTATTTACGAGCGATCCCTCGTTCATACGGATACGACGTTCACGTTGGCGGAGCTCAGGCATTTTAATCCCGATGTTATTATTGCCGGGGCAGAAAGCGGGGTGTTTTTGGCCGATCTGTTGAATGAACAGTTGGGGCTGGATTACGCCAATGAGTTTTCCAGGAGCAGGGCTCGCAGAAACAAATACGAGATGATTCAGTGCGTTACCGAAGCCGGTTTATCCGCCCCTGCCCAGTGCGCAGTGGATACGTGGAGCGACGGTAAAGACTGGGTGGCTGCCCATGGCAGGTTTCCGCTAGTCGTAAAACCCCTGGAAAGCGCAGGGGCGGACGGGGTTTATATTTGCCGCGATCTGGCAGCGTGCAAGGGGGCATTCAAGGCGCTGTTGGGTACGCGCAACAAGTTGAGTCTCGAAAACAGCCAGGTGCTACTTCAGGAGTATTTGGTGGGCACGGAGTATGTCGTCAATATGGTGTCCTTGAATGGGTATCAGTTGGTCACAGAGGTGGTGAAATACACCAAGCGTGTGCTGGAAACAGGCAGCATCGTATATGACATCGATCAACTGCTTGCTTGCACCGACGCTCCGTATGCCGAGTTGGTGGCCTATACCCGCAAGGTGGTGAAGTGCCTGGGTATCCGTAATGGCCCCAGCCATGCCGAGGTTATGTACACCGAGGACGGGCCAAAACTGGTGGAGATTGCAGCACGTACAGACGGAATTCTAAGGCCCGGTGTCTCGGCGCTGACCACCGGTCTTGGACAGATTGATGCATGTGCACTGTCCATCACTCGGCCCCTTGAGTTTGAGCAGCTACTGGCCGGCAATCAGGACTATGTACTGTCCAGGCACACTTACAATGTGTGCCTGATCAATCATTCGGAAGGTGTTTTCTGTACCGGGGCATTTGTGCAGCAATTGCGCAGCCTGGCGTCTTTTTTCGAGGTGGTGTTCTACGTCGAAAATGGTCAGCGAATTGCGCCTACCCGGGACGTATTCAGTCAGCCGGGCACTGTTTATCTGGTTCATACCGATCTGGCGCAGATCGAAGCCGATTACGCTCGAATCCGTGAAATGGAAGCAGCCGGGATCTATCTACAAGAGAAGAAATAAGACAGACGCCCCAACCTGTGGGAGCGGGCTTGCCCGCGATGCAAGCACTGCGTTCTGTCAGGCAAATCGCGGTGTTGCCATCGCGGGCAAGCCTGCTCCCACTGATGCGCAGGGCGTCAGCCCTGCCAACCACCCCCCAACGCCGTCAATAACCCTACGCTGGCCTGTAACTGTCGGGTGTGCAATGCCTGCACCTGGCGCTGGGCCTGCAGGGCGGCAGTCTGTGCGGTGACTACGTCCAGGTAACTCACCGCGCCGGCTTCATAGCTGTGGGTGGCGATTGCCCGGGTGTGTTCGGCGGCGTTTGCTGCGGCCTGTTCATCGAGGCTTTCCTGTTGCAGGTCTCGCAGCTGGGCGAGGTTGTCTTCAACTTCACGCACCGCGTGCAGCACCTGGCTACGGTAATGGGCTGATGCTTCTGCAAATTCGGCCCTGGCCTGGCGTTCCTGGCCATCGAGCCTGCCGCCGTCAAAAATCGGCAGGTTGACCAACGGCCCCAACGCCCAGAACCTGTTACCGGCAGACAGCAAATTGCCGCTACCCTGGGTTTGCCCGCCAAGCAGGCCGGTCAGGCTGAAGTCCGGGTACCAGGCGGCCTTGGCTACGCCGATCCCGGCATTGGCGGCGAAAACCCGGCGCTCGGCCGCGGCGATGTCGGGGCGCCGTTGCAGCAGGGTACTGGGCAGGGTGCGCGGTTGATCAGGCAGGTTTAGCGTTTGCGAGTTGGCCACCAGCTGAAAGTTGCTGGCAGGTTCGCCCACCAGTTCACCGATGGCGTGTTCGGTCAGGTTGCGTTGGGCGCGGACGTCATCCAGCTGCGCCTCGGCTTCGGCCAGTTGGCTTTGGGCACGGGTCAGGTCGAGTTCCGAGGCGATCTGCCCCTGATAGCGCGAGCGGGTCAGTTGCAGGGCCTGAGCGTAATCATCCAGCGAGCGGGTGAGGATTTGCTGCTGCGCATCCAGCCCGTCAAGTTGCACATACAGGCTGGCCAATTGGCGTTGCAGGCTCAAACGCGCGACGGCCAGGTCATCCGCCGAGGCCTGGGCTTGAGCATCGCCCGCCGCCACCTGATTGCGGATTTTGCCCCACAGGTCGAGGTCGAAATTCAACGCAAACCCCGCCGTATTGCTGTTGTAGACCGATGGCTGAGTACTGCCGCGCAATGGACGGTTGTCCGATTGACGCTGGCGCAACGGCTGGCCACTGGCGGTAATTTGTGGGAACAGCCCAGCGTGCAACTGGCTGGCATACGCCTGCGCCGCATCGAAGTGGGCCAGTGCCGCGGCCAGATCCGGATTGGCTTTGAGCAACTGCTGTTGCAGGCTGTTCAGGCGTTCATCCTGGTATACACGCCACCACTGTGGTGAGAGCTGGTCGGCAGGTTGCGCGCTGTGCCACGGGCCGTCGCTGGTTTGCTCACGGTAGTGCTCGGGCAACTTGAGGTCTGGTGCCTTGTAGCCTGGTGCCAGTGAGCAACCCTGCAACGCCAGGGTCAGTAACAGGGCGCTGCGTTTAAGCCTTGGCTGCATGGGGGGCTCCTGCGTCGGCCAGCTTGACCGAGTCGCCTTCGCGCAAGGCGTCGGGCGGATTGTCGATGACGGTGTCGGTGGCGGTAAGGCCTTGATCGATCACCAGTCGTTCGCCCAGATCAAGGCCGATATGGATCGTTTGCAAATGCACATGCCGGGCCTTGTCGAGCACTGCCACCTGTGTGCCCTGGGCACGGAAAATCAGGGCGCTGGCCGGGATACTGACGCCATGGGTATCGGCCGGAATCGACAGCAGCGCCTCGGCATAGTCGCCGGGCATCAGCGCGTCACCAGGGTTGAGGGCGACGAACTGGGCCATCAGGGTGCCGGAGCGCTGGTCAATTGCTGTCGAGTTGCCGATCAGTTTTGCATTGAACATTTGCCCCGGATGTTCCGGCACACTGAGTTGTACCTGCATGCCGGGGCGGATCACGCTGGCGTAGTTCTGTGGCACTGGCACATACAGGCGCAGCTGGTGCGTGTCGGCAAGATCGAACAGCTCGGTATCGCTGTCGGTGTCGGCCTTGATCAACTGGCCGATATCGGTATTGCGCGCGGTGATGGTGCCTGCAAAAGGTGCGCGAATGGTCTTGTAGGCTTCCAGCGTCGACAGTCGTGCGTAATCCGCCTCAGCGGCTTGGGCATTGGCCTTGGCGGCGGCAGCATTGGACAGCTTTTCGTCAGCCTCCTGGCGCGACACCGAATGGCTTGCCAGCAGATTTTGCCAGCGTGTGGCCGTAGTGGCCGCGAGCCGGGCGTTGGCTTGCTCCTGGAGCATATGGGCGCGGGTCTGCGCCAGTTGCTGATCCAGATCCGGACTGTCGATAACCGCCAGGACCTGCCCGGCCTTGACCTTGCTGCCAATGTCGGTTTGCCAGCTTTGCAGGTAGCCGTTGACCCGGGCATGGATCGGCGCCTTGCTCCAGGCCTCCAGATGCGCGGGCAGGCGCAGGGTATCGCCATGGGCGTTCTGCAGGGGCTGGAATACGTTGACAATCGGCAGTGCGGCCGCTTCGGTCCATTGGCTCACCGCGTGCTCATGGCGACTGCGGGCGGCCAGCCCATTGGCGACCAGCAAGGCGGCCAGGGTCAGGCCACCGATGCCCAGGTATATCAAGCGCTTGCGCGAGGGTTTTTGATCAGACGACATGGGAAGTTTCTCCAGCAGCAGCTCGATTTTTTTCACGGCCGTGCACCAGGCTAAAGACCACGGGCACGAACAGCAGGGTGGCAACGGTGGCTAGCATCAGACCGCCAATAACGGCGCGTCCCAGGGGGGCGTTCTGTTCTTCTGACAAGGCCAGCGGGAGCATGCCGATCATCATCGCCAGTGCGGTCATGCACACGGGTCTGAAACGTGTATAGCCCGCTTCCATTGCTGCCTTGAGAGCGTCGCCATGTTCGGCCAGGCGTTCGCGGCAGAAGCTCACCACCAGGATCGAGTTGGCGGTAGCCACCCCCATGCACAAAATAGCTCCGGTCAAGGCGGGCACCGACAGCGAGGTACCACTGAGAAAAAGCATCCACACAATCCCGGCCAGGGCCGCGGGCAGGGCAGTGATGATCACAAAAGGATCGAGCCACGACTGGAAGTTGACCACGATCAGCAAGTAGATCAGCACCACCGCGCCGAGCAGGCCGAAGCTCAGGCCGCTGAAGGCTTCATGCAGGGCATCGATCTGGCCGTGAAGGCTGATGATTGCGCCTTTGGGCCGCAGGTTGGCTGCGCCATCAATCACTTTTTGCACATCGGCCGCCACCGAGCCCAGATCGCGACCCTGAATATTGGCGTAGAGGTCCAGCGTCGGCTGAATGTTGTAGTGAGTGACCACGGCCGGGCTTTGCACACGGCTGATAGTCGCCAGCCCGCCCAGGATTTGTGACTGGCCGTTACTGCCGGTCACGGGCAGGGCTTCGAGGGCCGGCAGGCTGTCCAGACGATACTGCGGCGTTGCGGCTACCACACCATAAGACACACCGTTCTGCGGGTTGAGCCAGAAGGTCGGTGCCACCTGGGAGCTGCCCGCCAGGGAGGCCACCATGCTGTTGGTCACATCCCGTTCGGTAATCCCCAGGCCATTGGCGCGCAGGCGGTCCACCTTGACCTGCAGCGACGGGTAACCCACCGACTGCTGAATACGCAGGTCGGCAATTCCCGGTACATGTTGCAGGCGACGTTGCAGCTCCAGGGCATAGGCGCGGTTGGCCTCGTCGTCACGCCCGGAAATTTTCACGTCCAGCGGAGCCGGTGCTCCGAAATTGAGGATCTGGGTGCTGATATCTGCAGGCATAAAGGCGAACTGGCTGCCGGGGAAACTCTCCGGCAAGGCTTCTCGCAAGCGTTTTACATAGTCGGCCGTCGGGCTGTGGCCTTCTTTAAGGGTGACCTGAATATCGCCGTCCTGCGGGCCGATAGTGCCACTGCTGCTGTAGGCCATATCGATGCCGCTAAGCGGAATGCCGATATTGTCGATCACTGTGTCCAGTTGCTCGGCCGGGATGATTTCTCGAATCCGTGACTCGATGCGATCGAAGTCCGCAGCGCTTTCTTCGATGCGCGTGCCCAGCGGCAAGCGCACATGCAAGGCCAGGGCACCGGCATCGGTGGCCGGGAAAAAGTCCTGGCCCAGGCTTGGCAGCAAGGCAAAGGAGGCCAGTACACAGGCCATAAAACCCAGCAGAAAGCGTTTGCGATTGGCCAGGGCCAGTTCCAGTACGGCGTAGTAAGCGTCCCGTACTGCCGAAAAACGGCGCTCGAATCCCGCCTGAAAGCTCAGCAGTGCACGCACTGGTGCCGAGTGCTGGCGGGTGTGCTGATCGCCCTCGTGATGGTTGATGTAGCCGTCTTCCGGGTGATGCCCTGAACCTTGTTCCGGCACATGTGGCTTAAGCAGAAACATCGCTAGGGTCGGCACCAGAGTGCGCGACAGAATAAAGGAACTGCCCATGGCGAAAATCACCGACAGCGCCATCGGCCGGAACAGATAGCCAGCAATGCCCTGCAACATGAACATCGGCACAAACACGATGCAAATACACAGCAGCGACACGAACGCCGGGCCGACAATCTGCTTGGCGCCGTCCAGGATCGCATCGCGCACCGACTTGCCTTGCTCGAGGTGCCAGTTAATGTTCTCGATGGTTACTGTGGCATCGTCCACCAGAATCCCCACCGCCAGCGCCAGTCCGCCAAGGGTCATGACATTGAGGGTTTGCCCGCTCAGGGCCAGCAGGGCGATGGCCGACAGCACGGCCAGGGGGATCGACACGGCAATGATCAGGGTGGAACGCCAGCTGCCGAGGAACAGCAGAATCATTGCGCTGGTCAGCAGGGCGGCAATGATGCCTTCCTGGGCCACGCTGCCCACCGATTGCTTGACGAATACCGAAGCGTCGCCCAGCAACGAAGTTTTCAGTGACGGCGGCAAGGTTTCGTTGATGCGCGGCAGCATTGCGCGAATACCGTCGACGATCGACAGGGTCGAGATATTGCCGTTTTTCAGCGCCGGCATCAGCACCGCACGATGGCCGTCGACGCGCACGATATTGGTTTGCGGCGGCGAGCCGTCACGTACGTGGGCCACCTGGCCGATGGTGATCAGCGCGCCATTGACGGTCTTGATCGGCAGGTCATTGAGTTCGTCGATGGCCTTGGGGCTGTTGTTGAGCAACACCGTGTATTCATAGGTGCCAAGCTTGGCGGTGCCCACCGGGATGATCTGGTTTTGCGCTGCCAGGGCATTGCCCACATCCTGTGCGGACAGGCCTTTGGCAGCCAGTGCCTGGGGGTCAAGGTCGAGGGTGATCTGACGCTGCTTGCCACCCATCGGCGTCGGCATGGCCAGGCCCGGCAGGGCGCTCAGGGGCAGGCGGATATTGTTCTGCACCAGGTCGCGGATTTTGGCTTCCGAAAGTGTCGGGCTGGAGAACGCCAGTTGCAGGATCGGCACCGTGGACGCGCTGTAATTAAGGATTAGTGGTGGGGTAATCCCCGGCGGCATCTGCTTGAGCACGGTCTGTGACACGGCGGTCACTTGCGCGTTGGCGGTGCGAATATCGACGCCGGGCTGGAAGAAAATTTTCACGATGCCCATGCCGGGCAATGACTGCGACTCGATATGTTCGATGTCGTTGACCGTGGTACTCAGCGAGCGTTCGTAGGTGTAGATCACCCGGCCGGCCATGTCGGCAGGTGCCAGGCCGGTGTATTGCCAGACCACGGCGACTACCGGAATGCCAATATCAGGAAATACATCAGTAGGGGTCCGCACAGCGGCAAGTGGCCCGATGATGCAGATGAAAATCGCCAGCACGATAAACGTGTACGGCTTGTGCAGTGCGGTCTTTACCAGCCCGAGCATGCCAGAACCTCCGAGGAGTGGAATTGCAAACCTCGGCAGTCTCACCGCTCAAACCTAACGTTCAGCTTTCAGCAACGTGAAGGATCCTTTAGGAAAGGGCTGAAATTCCCTTCATTTTCATTCATTTGGCGCAAGGCGCGAGGCGCCGCAAGCTTGCGGCCTACTCTATTGTTTCGAGGCTCGACTGCGATGAACCTTAAACCGCTTCTGCTGATTCCGTCCCTGAGCCTGGTGCTGTTGCTGTCGGCTTGTGCAGGGCCCATGCCCAAGCAGGACCCGGGCGAAGCCTGGATCGGACTGAAAGAAGAGGGCAAC
The DNA here is from genome assembly GCF_035019225.1 of Pseudomonas sp. CCC4.1. NCBI lineage: Bacteria > Pseudomonadati > Pseudomonadota > Gammaproteobacteria > Pseudomonadales > Pseudomonadaceae > Pseudomonas > Pseudomonas sp. CCC4.1. The sequence continues at coordinate 25,815 of NZ_JASJWL010000040.1, forward strand.
AGTGACCTGATGGCCGAACGTGTAGACGGCAAAAGCATCAACGATGGCCGCTATTTTGAAGTCACGCCTGGTGCCCACCGGCTGGACGTGACCCTGTATGAAGGTGCCACGGGTGATGAAAACCAGGTGGATTGCCAGGGCAAGGTCAACTACAGCGGGTTTAAAGCGGGTGAGCATTACGAATTGATCGAATCGAGCCTGGGGCCTGAAGTGAGTGCACGCCTGGTGGATGGCCACGGCAAGGAAGTGGCCCACACGGCGGACTTCACCTGTATGCCGGGGTGAGATTGCGATCCCTGTAGATACGCTGTTGCCGGTCAACCCTCCCTGTGGGAGCGAGCCTGCTCGCTCCCACAGTTGAAATGTCCTTCAGACTTTGTAGCCACTGCCGAAGGAACGAGGGCATCAAGTGAACGATTTGACGATTTTGCCCAGGGTCTCCATGGCCTTTTCGCAGGCAGCGTCCCATGGGCTGCCGTAGTTCAGGCGGATGCAGTTTCTAAAACGTTGGGTAGCCGAGAAGATCGGCCCCGGCGCAATGCTGATACCTTGGGCCAACGCCATCTGAAACAGCTTGAGCGAGTCCATTTGCTCGGGCAGCTCCAGCCACAGAAAGTACCCTCCCGATGGCTGGCTGACCCGGGTTTGTGCCGGGAAATAACGCCCTATCGCTGCCAGCATCGCGCTTTGCTGCTCTTCCAGGGCATAGCGTAATTTACGCAGGTGGCGGTCATAGCCGCCATGTTGCAAATAGTCGGCAATCGCCGCCTGGGCTGGCATGGAGGCGCACAGCGAGGTCATCAGTTTAAGCCGCTCGATTTTCTGCGCGTAACGCCCCGCAGCCACCCAGCCAATGCGATAGCCCGGGGCCAGGCTTTTGGCAAACGAGCCGCAATGCATCACCAGCCCTTCGGTATCAAACGCCTTGGCCGGCTTGGGCGGGTGCTGACCGTAATACAGCTCGGCATACACATCGTCTTCGATCAACGGCACCTGATGGTCACTCAGCAACTTCACCAGTGCCTGTTTCTTGGCCTCTGGCATGGTCGCGCCAATCGGGTTCTGAAAGCTGGTCATGCACCACACGGCCTTGATCGGGTGGCGCTCAAGGGTTTGTGCCAGCACGCCGAGGTCGATGCCATCTCGCGGGTGCACCGGGATTTCCACGGCCTTGAGCTTGAGCCGTTCCAGCACTTGCAGGCAGGCGTAGAACGCCGGGGCTTCGATGGCCACCAGATCACCGGGTTCGGTGACGGCCTGCAGGCACAGATTGAGGGCCTCCAGCGCGCCATTGGTGATCAGCAGTTCCTCCATCGGCAGCATCAGCCCGCCGACCATATAGCGCAGGGCGATTTGCCGGCGTAATTGCGGGTTGCCGGGGGACATGTCGGTCACCACCATGCGCGGGTCCATTTCGCGGCTGGCGGTGGCCATCGAGCGGGCCAGGCGTTGCAAAGGGAACAGCATCGGGCTGGGGAAGGCCGAGCCAAAGGGTACGGTGTGCGGATCCTTGATCGAGTCCAGCACCGAAAACACCAGGGCGCTGACATCCACCTGGGTGGACTCGGTGACGTGGCTGCTGAACACTGGCTCGCAAAACGGACTGGGTGCATGGGTGTTGACGAAATAGCCTGAGCGCGGCTTGGCCCGGATCAAACCGCGACGCTCCAGCAAATAATAGGCTTGAAAAACCGTCGAGGGGCTGACGCCGTAGGTCTGGCTGGCATAGCGCACCGAAGGCACGCGCTGGCCGGGGCCGAGCACCCCGGAGCGAATCAGTTCGGCAATATCGTCGGCAAATTTTTCGTAGCGTTTCATGGAATAAGGCTCGGTCCGGCGTTGGGTTACTGGCGGGGCAAGGGTGTGGGAGCGGGCTTGCTCGCGATGGCCTGACTGCGATTTGCCTGACACACCGCAGCAATCCTGTCGCGAGCAAGCCCGCTCCCACACAAAGTATTTGCAGCTTAACGGTTCAGCGGGGCAACAAAACGGCTTTTGGCCACACTGCGCACGCTCGGTTCATCAGTGTCAGTGACCACAAACTCGATGGTCTGCGAGCTGCTTTTCGGGCGCTCGGCCAGCAGGGCCACAGACACCGGTACGTCGACAATCTCGCCGGGGGCCAGGGTCAGTTCGGTTTTACCCTGCAACTGGAACGCCTCGCCGTCCTGCAACGAAACCCGGTAGTGCTGAGGCTCCTGGGTCTTGTTGATGATTTTCAGGCTGTAGATATTCTCGATCTGGCCCTGGCTGTTCTCACGGAACAGACCGCGATCCTTGATCACATCCAGGGACACCATGGTGCGCATATTCAGCGCCATCACCAGCGCGCCGATCATCACCAGCAGCACCACGGCATAGCCGATCAGCCGCGGGCGCAGCAGATGGGTCTTGCCGCCTTGCAATTCGTGCTCGGAGGTATAACGCACCAGGCCCGGAGCGTAACCCATTTTCTCCATCACCGAGTCGCAGGCATCGATACAGGCCGCGCAGCCGATGCACTCCATCTGCAAGCCATCGCGAATATCTATCCCGGTGGGGCATACCTGCACACACATATAGCAATCGATGCAATCACCCAACCCGGCCTGCTTGGGTTCGACCCCGCGTTTGCGCGGGCCGCGGTTTTCGCCGCGGGCCACATCATAGGAAATGGCCAGGGTGTCCTTGTCGAACATCACGCTCTGGAACCGTGCATACGGGCACATATGCATGCACACTGCCTCGCGCAGCCAGCCGGCGCTGATATAAGTGGCGCCGGTGAAAAACAGCATCCAGAACAGGCTGATACCGGCGATCTCCAGGGTCAGCAGCTCTGTGGCCAGTGGCCGTACCGGGGTGAAATAACCGACAAAGGTCAGTGCCGTCATCACGCTGATGGCCAGCCACAACGAGTGCTTGGCCGTTCGGCGCAGGATCTTGTTCAGGCGCCAGGGCGCTGCTTGCAGCTTTATGCGCTGGTTTCTGTCACCTTCGGTGATCTTTTCGCACCACATAAACAGCCAGGTCCAGGTGCTCTGCGGGCAGGTGTAGCCACACCATACGCGCCCGGCAAATACCGTGATTGCAAACAGGCCAAAGGCTGCAATGATCAGCAGTGCCGAAAGCAGGATGAAATCCTGCGGCCAGAAGGTCGCGCCGAATATATGAAACTTACTTTCAGACAAGTCCCACAGCACTGCCTGACGGCCGTCCCAGTTGAGCCATACGGTGCCAAAGAACAGTAAAAACAACAGGCCTGCTCCCACGATTCGCAGTGTGCGAAACAGGCCGGTGAAACTGCGGGTATGAATCAGGTTGTCGCTGGACTTGTTATTGGTTTTTGCGGCTCTTGGTCGGGGAGCCTCAAATGATTCAAGTATCTGGACGGGAATTTGTTCGCTCATGGTCTTTCGCTCATCAGCCTCCATCAGGCCCGAGCACTATGCCCAGCGAACTGTTTGCATAACAGACTCAGTTATTTGAATTAAAAGCGGATCAGATGGCGCTTTCAGGCGGCCTGCGACAATCGGCTGCACCCGAGGTTCTGCCCCGGTTTTGCTGGCTTTGCACGCCTGTAACGCAGTTGGGTGGTACAGGGGGTGATCGGGGTCAAGAAAATCTGCGAATCACGGTCTGATGGGTTGTGATGACTTGTGCATGTCAGCCCCACATGCGGCCTTGATAAAGGCTTGATCGAGGGTGCTGGCCTGATAGTGATATTTGAACGCTTCACCGTCTTCAAAGTGTAGGAATTTCTGTTGGCTGATCATGTAAAAGCCTTGGCAGTTTTCGCTGATTTCATCGACATTGTGCGAGGACACAAGGATTGCCGCCCCGTCCTGTGCCGCACCGCGCAGGCATTGCCAGATATGAAAGCGAAATTCCGGATCTACCCCTGCAGTGGGTTCATCCAAAATGTAGAAATCAGCTGCGATCGACAGCAGTGAAACGGTGAAGAACCAGCGTTTTTCACCGTAACTGCACAGAGAGGATTTTTTGCTCCAGATCTCGTTGTAGCGGTCAAGGATTCGAGGGCTCCAACGGGCCAGCTTCTCTTGTATATGGCATTTGTTGATGGGGGCGGGCGAGCAGAGTAAGGCCGTCATTTTGAAAATGTCATACATGCGCAACGCGGGAGGTGTCATTAGCGTCTGAGATAAATAAAGTTGTTGAGTAAAAGGGTTTGTGATCTGGCCATTATCTGGTTTTTTTAAACCGCATAAAATATCAAAGAACGTGGTCTTGCCTGCACCATTAGGTCCTAGTAAACCAGTCATTGAGCCTGAGCAAACCTGCAGGCTAGCTTGGCTGAAAAGCGGTTTTTCTGGGTAGCGGAAATCAATGCAGTCTGCCTGTAAAATACTCATTAGTAGCGGCTCCATACTGGATTGATACGCAAGTACTTGCAGGCCAATAACAAGGCAATGATGAAGGTCGCAAAAATGCTGATAATGATTTTCCATAGCGGTTGTATACCCTGTTGCATAATGCTTTTGCCAAGGCTTAGAGGGTTGAATAATTCAATTGGGAAATAGGTGGGTTCAGGAAGGGCAGCTTGTGCTACCCCGAGGGCAAGCATGATAAAAGATAAGATTGAAAAAACAGTGTTGGCCGTTTGGAAGTTGAGTGGTAGTGCGGTAATGAGCAGGCCGGGTGAGCAGAATAAAATAAAGCAACTATAAAATCGGATCATGAGTGTTGAGGCTTCATAAGTGGAGTAACCCCCAAAAGGAAGCCGTGTCATCATGTAAAAAAACAAGCAGTACAAGCAGGCGATTGTGGAATAAGCGATGAGTTGCGCTATCAGGAACACTGCTCTGGCGTGTGGCGTATAAATGAATGAACGGATGAAACCACTTTCTCGACGGCCAATGATATAAAAAGAAAATCCAAAGAACGCTACGCTTGAAGATATATAGGCATAAAACCATGCGGTGACAGCGCTGTAATCTTGATTGAAATTATCGTCTCCTTTCGAGTAGATCAGCAGATAGAAAACAGCACCGGGCGACAGTAATATCCAGAACAGTGCAGTCGGTTCCTTAAGCTGTTCCTTGATAAAAATCATGGCCAGTTGAAAGGCTCGAGATCCTGTATTCTTGTGCATGTGGTACCTGCTAAGGAAAGAGCATCTTTGTAGATTTAATACCTGCCTTGAAGTTTGTCAAAAATATGCACATCTTGTTTAAGATTGCTCCTACAGTAGTCGTATAGTTTTCCCTATAGCTTATTAAGGCTTCCTGAAACCTTTGCGATGATCTTATTTCATTTGCGTGAGGGCTTTTATATGCTTCGCCTGAAAATATTAAAAAATTTCAAATGCTTGTGAATGTTTGTTTGTTTTTGGTAGGGCCTGTTTTAAAGAATACTTGTAAGCCCGCTCTGTAGTACGGGTATGACTTTTTTTCAAAAAAAGCGACGAGCGGCATGCTGTTTGAATGTGCGCTGCCATGCCGCTCCTTGTTAATTGCCGTAATTAGAACTTTTCAGTCTTTACCTTTCGCGGCACTTGCTCACAGGGCGGGTCACCCATGGGTTGCGGGTCGCACTCGGGCGGCTCCTGTTGCGGTTGTGGCTCGGGAACGGGCGGCAAAGCTGGCTGGTCGATATTGGGGTCAGGGGTTTCAGGTGCAATGGGGATACTCATCACGATGACCTCTCGGTGGCGGGATGTAGAGGGCTGTCGGACGGTTGACCGTGTGATGGCAGGTTTGATTCCGCTCACGTGACCGACGGCGCACTGCGCTGCGCGTACCGCAATATTTGCATGGGTTTTGCATAAACCAAGGGTAATTAGCCCTCACGGGGTGCCCCACAAGAGCTAGTCTTGGTGGGACTGTGGATTCAGGACATAGGCCAAGTCGAAGACCGAAACGTATGCACAGGCATGCACAACCTTTACCAGACGGAGAGCAGCATGAGTTCGAGCATGGATACTGGTAAAGGTAAAGACTCGCTGTTACCCGCCCCTACGGACATCGACGCACTGACCAAAGCCGAACACCCCGATCCGTTTGCGGTGCTGGGGCCTCACGCCGATGCTGCAGGCGGGCAGTTTGTCCGGGCTTTTTTGCCCGGCGCAGTCAGTGTCAATGTACTCGCCAGGGATACCGGTGAAGTACTCGGGCGCCTTGATGACGCACAAGTCACCGGCCTTTTTGTCGGGCATTTCACACAGGCGCGGCCGTACTTGCTCCAGGTTGATTGGGGCAATGCCGTGCAAACCAGCGAAGATCCTTACAGTTTTGGTCCGTTGTTGGGTGAGATGGACTTGTACCTGTTTGCCGAAGGCAACCACCGTGATTTAAGCAGCTGCTTCGGGGCGCAATTGCTGGAGGTTGATGGCGTGCCGGGGGTGCGCTTTGCCGTGTGGGCGCCAAATGCGCGGCGGGTGTCTGTGGTAGGCGATTTCAACGGCTGGGATGGCCGTCGCCACCCCATGCGCCTGCGCCACGCCAACGGCGTGTGGGAGCTGTTTGTGCCGCGCCTGCAGGCGGGCGAGGCGTACAAATACGAAATCCTTGGCGCCCACGGCATCTTGCCGCTCAAGGCCGACCCCGTGGCGCTGGCCACTCAGTTGCCGCCTGATACGGCGTCGAAGGTGGCGTCACCCCTGGCCATCGAATGGCAGGATGGTGACTGGATGCAAGCCCGTGAGCAGCGTCAGCGCCGTGACGCACCGCTGTCAATTTACGAGTTACATGCAGGGTCATGGCAGTGCGAAACCGATGATGTTGGCGACATCGAACGCCAGTACAGCTGGCCCGAGCTGGCCGAGCGCCTGATCCCTTACGTGCAGCAACTGGGTTTCACCCATATCGAGCTGATGCCGATCATGGAACACCCGTTTGGAGGCTCCTGGGGCTATCAGCCTCTGTCACAATTTGCGCCGACGGCCCGCTATGGTTCGCCTGATGATTTTGCCGCGTTCGTCAATGCTTGTCATATGGCCGGTATCGGTGTGATTCTGGACTGGGTGCCGGCGCATTTTCCCAACGATACTCATGGGCTGGCGCAGTTTGATGGCACGGCACTGTACGAATACGCCAACCCTCTTGAAGGTTTTCATCAGGACTGGAACACCCTGATTTACAACCTGGGCCGTACCGAAGTGCATGGTTTTATGCTTGCCTCGGCCTTGCACTGGCTCAAGCACTTTCATGTCGACGGGTTGCGCGTGGATGCGGTGGCGTCCATGTTGTACCGCGACTATTCGCGCAAGGCTGGTGAGTGGGTGCCCAACCGGCATGGCGGGCGGGAAAACCTCGAAGCCATAGAATTTTTGCGCCATCTCAATGATGTGGTTGCCTACGAGGTACCAGGCGCGCTGGTGATTGCCGAAGAGTCCACGGCCTGGCCCGGCGTCAGCGAGAGCACCGATCAGGGCGGGCTGGGGTTTTCCTACAAATGGAACATGGGCTGGATGCACGATTCGCTGCATTACATCCAGCAAGACCCGGTGTACCGCGCCCATCATCACAACGAACTGAGCTTTGGCCTGGTGTACGCCTGGACCGAGCGCTTTATCCTGCCGATCTCCCACGATGAAGTGGTGCACGGCAAACACTCGCTGATCGACAAGATGCCCGGTGATCGCTGGCAGAAATTCGCCAATCTGCGTGCTTACTTGAGTTTTATGTGGGCACATCCGGGTAAGAAACTGCTGTTTATGGGCTGCGAATTCGGCCAGTGGCGTGAATGGAATCATGATCAGCAACTGGACTGGTATTTACTGCAATACCCCGAGCACCGGGGGGTGCAAAAACTGGTTGGCGACTTGAATCGTTTGTACCGCGAGCAGCCAGCGCTGTATGAGCAGGATGATGTATCGCAGGGTTTCCAGTGGTTGATTGGCGATGACGCAGCCAACAGCGTTTATGCGTGGCTACGCTGGAGCAAGGACGGTTCGCCCTTGCTGGTGGTGACCAACTTTACCCCGGTGCCGCGCGAAGGTTATCGGATCGGTGTGCCATTTGCCGGTACCTGGCAGGAGGTTATCAACAGTGATTCGGCGATCTATGCCGGTTCCGATTATGGCAACGGCGGCGGGGTGGTGACCCAGGAGGTAGCCAGCCATGGTCAGGGCGTATCGCTGGCCTTGAATCTGCCGCCGCTGGGGGTGCTGATATTGCGGCCGGTGACGGGGTAGAGCAACAGCGCCCTCACCCCAGGCCTCACCCTCGGGAGAGGGTTGGGGTGAGGGCAGGCGGGCACCTCGGTATTACAGATGCACCTCAACCGCCAACGGTAAATGATCGGATAGATGGCTCCACGGCTTATTGCCAAGGATCTCTGGATTATGGCTGCGTGCATTGCGCAAGTAGATACGATCCAGACGCAGGAGTGGCCAGCGCGCGGGATAGCTCTTGGCCACTTGGCCGTGATGGCGCTCAAACACCTCATGCAGGTCGTCACGCTGGCGCAGGGCAGCGTTGCCTTGCTGCTTCCAGTCGTTGAAGTCACCGGCAATGATCACCGGCTCATGGGGCGGCAAGGATTTGAGCAGTTGGTTGAGCAACACGATCTGCAGTTGGCGATGGCTTTCCAGCAGGCTCAAATGCACGCAAATGGCATGCACATTGTCATGCCCTGGCACATCCAGCACACAGTGCAGCAAGCCGCGCCGCTCAGGCCCGGTGATCGACACATCGAGATTGCGCGAAGCCTTGATCGGGTACTTGGACAACAGGGCATTACCGTGATGACCGTCGGGGTAAACGGCATTTTGCCCGTAGGCAAAGTCGCTCCACATGCTGTCGGCGAGGAATTCGTACTGTGAGGTGGCAGGCCAGTCTTCATAACGTGAGGCGTGCTTGCCGTGCTCGCCGAGCACTTCCTGCAAAAACACCAGATCGGCACCGGTGCTGCGCACGGCTTCGCGCAGTTCGGGCAGGATGAAGCGGCGGTTGAAGGCGGTAAAGCCCTTGTGTGTATTGACCGTCAGCACCTTGATTCGATGCACGGCAGGTGCTGTTGCCGGGGTGGCAGATAAAAGTGTATTGCCGACAGCTTGTTCGGTAGGCATGGTCACTCCTCTGTCAGGGGCAGTTTCAAAGCGGCAAGTTACAGTCACAGCTTGCCGCTTTTTATGGGGGTGCACTTGATGTTTATCAATACATTCACGACACCTCGGTGTGTTGCAATTCAAACAGCACCAGCGAACGCCCGGTGACATTGTAGGGTTTGTTGAAGGGCAGATGCTGCGGGCCCTTGATGCTCGGGTCAGTGGTGTCGAGCCGGCATGACCAGCTGATGCCGTGGGGCACTTTGGGCAGGTTGAAGTTGACCGGGTCGTGGTTGGCATTGACCACGATCAGCAAGGTGGCATCAGCGCCGGCGCGCTGCACCCCGGATACCTGCGCCCGGCCATCGAGCAGCATGCCCATGCACCGGGCCTCGGCGTCCTGCCACTGTTCGGTGGTCATCTCGTTGCCATCGGCGGCCAGCCAGGTCACGTCCTTGTACTCGGGCGTGTCAACGGAGTGCCCCACCAGGAACAGGCCGCGCCGCAGGATGGGGTACTGCATGCGTAACTTGATCAGGCGTTTGACAAAGGCCAGCAGGGATTTGCCGGTCTTGTCCAGTTCCCAGTTGATCCAGCCGATTTCGCTGTCCTGGCAGTAGGCGTTGTTGTTGCCGTGCTGGGTGCGGGCGAATTCGTCGCCGGCCACGAGCATCGGCGTGCCCTGGGCCAGGAACAGGGTGGCCATGAAATTGCGCATTTGGCGCTGGCGCAAGGCGTTGATTTCGGGGTCGTCGGTGGGCCCTTCGACGCCGTGGTTCCAGGAAATATTGTTGTTGCTACCGTCCTGGTTGTTTTCGTCGTTGGCCTCGTTATGTTTATCGTTATAGGACACCAGGTCGTGCAGCGTGAAGCCGTCATGGGCGGTAATGAAGTTGACCGAGCTATAGGGCCTTCGGCCCCGGTGGTTGAACAGGTCGGCCGAACCGGTCATGCGCCCGGCAAATTCAGCCAGTTTGCCTTCGTCGCCTTTCCAGAACGCGCGCACGGTGTCGCGGAAGCGGTCGTTCCATTCCGCCCAGCCGGGCGGGAAGCCGCCGACCTGGTAGCCACCGGGGCCACAGTCCCAAGGTTCGGCAATCATTTTTACCCGGCGCAGCAGCGGGTCCTGGCGACAGGCCACCAGAAAGCTGTGACGTTCGTTGAAGCCGTCGTGATAGCGCCCCAGAATCGTCGCCAGGTCGAAGCGGAAACCGTCGACGTGCATCTCCCGGGCCCAATAGCGCAGCGAGTCAGTGACCATCTGCAAGACGCATGGATGGCTAAGGTCCAGAGTGTTGCCGGTGCCGGAATCGTTGATGTAGTAGCGCTTGTCCTCGGGCATCAGGCGATAGTACGAGGCGTTGTCGATGCCGCGCATGGACAGGGTCGGACCTTGTTCGTTGCCTTCGGCGGTGTGGTTGTAGACCACATCCAGAATCACCTCGAGGCCGGCCTTGTGCAGGCGCGCCACCATCTCCTTGAACTCGGCAATCTTGCCGCTGGCCAGATAGCGCGGGTCGGGGGCAAAAAAAGCGATGCTGTTGTAGCCCCAATAATTGGTCATGCCTTTTTGCAGCAGATGCTGGTCATTGACGAAGGCATGCACCGGCAATAGCTCGATGCTGGTTACGCCCAGGTCGGTGATGTGCTCGACCACTTCATCGATCATCAAGCCGGCAAAGGTGCCACGCACCGCATCCGGCACGGCGGGGTGGCGCATGCTGATGCCGCGCACGTGGGCCTCGTAGAAGATGGTGCGTTCCCAAGGCACGCTCAAGCGGTGGTCATGACCCCAGGTGTGCGCCGGGTCGATGACCTTGCACTTGGGCACGAAGGGCGCGCTGTCCCGTTCATCAAAGCTCAAGTCGGCATCCGGGTGACCGATGGTGTAGCCAAACAGGGCCTCGGACCACTTCAGTTCACCCACCAGCTGTTTGGCGTAGGGGTCGATCAGCAGTTTGTGGTGGTTGAAGCGATGGCCGTTTTCCGGGTCGTAAGGGCCATGCACGCGATAACCGTAGACCTGCCCGGGATGGGCGTCCGGCAGATAGCCGTGGAAGGTCTCGTCGGTGTACTCGGGCAGCTCGATACGCTCCAGCTCGACCTCGCCTGCGGCATCGAACAGGCACAGCTCGATCTTGGTGGCATTGGCCGAGAACAGGGCAAAGTTGACGCCCAGGCCATCCCAGGTGGCCCCAAGGGGGAAGGGCAGCCCTTCGCGGATGCGCAAGGGGTCGCCAGTGGGCGGTGCTGACGTGTGTTTACTCATGACCTGCTCCTGCACAACCGGATTTTTGGGTGTAGGTGGCCTGTGGGGGCGGGCTTGCGATTGCACTTCTGCGGTTCAATCCGTTGGCCGGGTTGAGGCAATCGCGAGCTGGCGCTCCCACAAGGGGGAAGGTGGACTCAAGACGAGGCAGGCTTGCGCGGTGCCCGGGGCTTTTTCTCCCCAGCAGGTTTTGCTGCGGCCTTGGCCTTGGTGGCCTTGGGGGCTGCCTTGGAGGGGGCCAGGGCTTGTGCCTGGGCCAGTTTGTGGGCCATTTCCCAGTGACGCGCCTCCTGGCCCTCCGGGCGACCTTCAGACTCCCAGATCTGATAGGCAAATTCACGAATGTGCTTGTCGTCATTACTCATGGTGAAGCTCCTTGCTCATGGGTGATTTAGCGGTCTCGCTCGTGGGCTTGCTGGCGGGCGCAGGCCAGCAGTTCAAAACGTTGAGTGGCATCGATAGCGTCCAGCAAGGTATTGCCGTCGCCCGGCAGACGTCGGCACCAATTGGGGTGGCCGCTGACGGTGCCGGGCAAGTTGGCTTGCTCCTCGAGCCCCAGTGCATCTTCGATTGGCAGCAGTACCAGCGGCGCACGGGTGTGCCCCAGATAACGGATGCTGGCGTCCAGTGTCGGAGCGTTGCCCTGGGCTTCTTCCTGAAAGTTTTGCGGATCCAGGCGCAAGGCCAGATCCAGGCCTTCGCACTCGCGCTGACGGCTTTCGCGCCAGTGGTGTGCAGTGACCGGGTCAATCAGGCCCAGGCGTTCATTCCAGTCGATATCGCGTCCGTGCAGCCAGCCGGTGAGTGTCGGCAGGTCGTGGGTGCTGGTGGTGGCCAGGGCATCGTCCGGCCAGTCCAGAATCGGTTTGAAGCGCGCGCCGTAGTCCTGCTCGAACAGCAGCACGCGAATGCCCAGGATTGCCCGCTCGCTGAGCTTTTCCCGCAGGCCGTCAGGTACGGTGCCAAGGTCCTCGCCCAGCACGATGGCCTGGTGGCGCACCGATTCAAGGCACACCAGGCGCAGCAGGTCGTCGATCGGGTAATACAGATAGGCGCCTTCATCGGGCGAAGCCCCCAGGGGTATTACCCACAGGCGCTGCAAACCCAGCACATGGTCGATGCGCAGCCCGCCAGCATGGGCAAAATTGGCCCGCAGCATCTCGATAAAGGCACGAAAACCATTGCGCTTCAGGCCTTCGGGGGAAAACGCCGAGATGCCCCAGCCCTGGCCCGCGCGGTTGAGTGCATCGGGTGGCGCGCCCACGGTCAGTTGCGCCAGCAGTTCATCCTGGCGGCACCAGGCCTGGCTGCCGGCACCATCGGCACCCACGGCCAGGTCGGCGATCAGGCCGATGGCCATGCCGCTGCTACGCGCCGTGGTCTGGGCCCGGTCCAGGCAGCGGGCGATCAGCCATTGGCAAAAGGCGTAATAGCCGATGAGCGCCTGGTGCCCCTCGGCAAACCGCAGTAGCGCCGGGCTGTCCGGGTTGCGCCATTGTTCGGGCCACTCGCGCCAGTCGAAGCTGTGATGCCCGGCCACACAGGTTTCCTGCAGGGCCTCAAAGCGGCAGTGGTTTTCCAGTGCTTCGCCACCCAGCTCGCGAAAGTGATTGAAGTCGGCCAGCAGCGGGTGTTCGTCCCGGGCAAAGTCGTTGTAGAGCTGACGCAGCAATGTCTGTTTGGCCAGGGTTGCGGCTGGCCAGTCGATCAGCGGCAACTGTTCAAGGCGTTGCAGTTCGTCTCTCAGGCCTGTGGCTTCAATGGCCCTGTGCAGTGCCTCCTCGCCAAGGATACTGGCGGGTGCTGCATACAGGCTGTTGAGAAACAGGCGACTGGAAGGTGAGTACGGGCTGTAATGTTTGGGCGCGCTGCTGAACATGGCGTGCAGGGGGCTGATTGCCAGCGCATCGGCGCCGCGCTCACCCACAGCCTGCAACAGGGTTTCGAGTGCCCGGGTATCACCAAAGCCGCCATCGCCGTGGCGCCGCAGCGAGTACAGTTGCACGCTGACACCCCATGCCCGTGGCGCTGTCTGATGCAGGGCATCGCCGATACTGAAGCACCTGGCCGGGGCAACGGCCAGGGTGAACTGTTGATCTTCCAGCTGCACCCGGTGGTAGCCGACGGGGATCATGCCCGGCAACATGGCGTCGGCATCCAGCTGGATTGGCAACGCATCGCCGTTCTCCAGATGCACGATGCACTGACTATGGGCGTGAAAGTAGCGTGACAAGTCCAGGGCCTTGCCGACGTCTGCCGTGAGCAAGGGCGGCAGGCGTTTGTTCTGCTGCTCCAGTTGCAGGTTGAGCAGACTGGTTTCGATGGCTTCGGCGCTGTCGGCGGGCAATCCCAGCCCCGCCAGAATGGCCTCCAGCACCTGTGGCCTGACCCTCTGTGGCTGGCCGTTGGCATCAATCCAGTCAACGGCCAGTCCGGCCCGGCCGGCGAGTACTTCAAGTTGCGCTTCGCTCATTGGCGGTTCCCTTGATGGCGATAAATGAACGAACGTCAGGCAGATCCGCAGGGCTCATGGCTTCACGGTGCGAAGCAATGACTTGGCAACCAGTTGCTCATACAGCTCGGCATAGGGTTCCACGGCCTTGCACCAGTTGAATGGAGCGGCCATTGCGCGGCAGCGCATGGCATTCAACAGTTTGGGGTAGCTGAACACCTTGAAGGCGCGCTTGAGTGCTTCCTCGTAGCTGGCCACGGTGGACTCGTCGAACAGAAAACCGGTCACGCCGTTTTCGATGGTGTCCGCCAGGCCGCCGGTGTTGCGCGCTACTGGCAGCGAGCCGAAGCGTTGTGCATACATCTGGCTCAAACCGCAGGGTTCATAGCGCGAGGGCATCAGCAAAAAGTCGCTGCCCGCGAACATGCGCCGTGCATCGGTTTCATTGAAACCGATGCGTACTCCGATCTGACCCGGGAAGCGCAAGGCAAGTTCACGCATGGCCTGTTCTTCTTCGGGTTCACCGCGGCCGATGATGCAAATCTGCCCGCCCGAAGCGACGATAAAGGCGGCCACGGCTTCGGTGAGGTCCAGGCCCTTCTGGTAAACCAGGCGCGACACGACGGCAAACAATGGCCCTTTGGAGGGGTTGAGGCCGAACAGGGTACGCACATGGGTGGTATTGACGGCGCGGGCATCCCAGTCACCGATACCGAAGGGCGCCACCAGATGGGGGTCGGTGGTGGCTTCCCAGCTTTCATCGATGCCATTGGGAATACCGCTCAACAGGCCTTGCTGGGTCTTGCTGGCCAAAAAGCCATCGAGCCCGCAGCCAAAGGCCGGGGTGGTGATTTCGGCGGCGTAGGTCGCGCTGACCGTAGTGATATGGCTGGCGTAGGCCATGCCGGCCTTGAGAAACGACAGTTTGCCGTAGAACTCCATACCGTCCTGTTGCAGGGCATGGTGCGGGATGCCCAGCTCCGGGCAGCAGGCGCGGCTGAATACGCCCTGGTAGGCGAGGTTGTGAATAGTGAACAGGGTGGGGGTGCGTTGCCCGCGCCAGTGCATATAGGCCGGGGCCAGCCCTGCAGGCCAGTCGTGGGCATGCACGAGGTCGGGTTGCCAGTGTATCTGTGCCAGATTGGCAGCGATATCGGCTGCAGCCAGCCCCAGGCGGGCGAAACGGATGTGGTTGTCGGGCCAGTCGCGGCCATTGTTGGCGCCGTAGGGCGTGCCTTCGCGCTCATAAAGCTCAGGGCAGATCAGTACATAGATGACCAGGCCGTCGGTCATGTCCATGCGTCCGATCTTGCAGGCGGGCAGGGCGGCATGGCCACCGAGTTCACCGATGATGTGGATCGGGTTGTCGCTGTTGAGCACTTGTGGGTAGCCGGGGATCAGCACCCGTACATCATGCAAGTGACGCATGGCCCGCGGCAGTGCTGCCGACACATCACCCAGGCCACCGGTCTTCACCAGGTCGGCCAGTTCGGAGGTGACAAACAGCACCTTCTTTTTATTGGGATTGGCGTTTATCACCGCCAGCGCGGGCCTCCCTGCAGGGGCCAGATCTGGCAGTGAAATCAGCTCATTCACAACTTGCGGGGTCAGACGTTCTTCTTGATGTGGCGCAGCAGCACTGATCATGAATCTCTCCCGTTGTATTTATTGATCTGCTAACGGCCACCCGGCCGGCACTTCCCCACTGACTGATCGGCCATGTCATCCACGGCAAAAATGCGTAAAAGATGATTTGGGCACTGCAAGGAATGCACCAACAGCTGCAACCCAGCCCCAAGTTGGCCTATCACGGGCGAAGAAGATCCGATTATTCAAATACGACAAATACACGCCGTAGATGCGACAGCGTTGAGTGTAGAAGAGATGGGTCAAGCTGCTAGCTAAAGGCAGTGTTTTTTGTAAGACAATGAGAGTTGTCTTGTAGGAAAAGTATCTATCACAAAGTCTGTTTCAGTTTTTGTAGCAGCTGACGAGCGGAGCGAGGCTGCGCAGCAGCCGTAAAATCAGACACTGCGATATGCTAGCCCAATCGGGTTCGCAGGGTTCACGGCCGCTACGCGCCCGAACGCAGCCTCGCTCCGCTCGTCAGCTGCTACGGGGATGGGGGGCGGTTCTGCAAAATAACAGGGCGCGCGCACCGATGTGGCTGTCTCTTATACACATCT